>CADBQV010000103.1 GCA_902796895.1 uncultured Erysipelotrichaceae bacterium
ATAATTTTTTCAATATTTTTCTTCTCATATAAATTCCCTCCTTAAGTAATAGTTAAATTTATTGTATTATTATTTCCTGTATTATTAAATTTATAAATATATGTCTTCACTTATATTATATATATATTAAAAAATGTAAATAATACATTGTCATTTTTTGTAACAAAACATATATTTTTTAATACACATAAATTATCCCTTCATATATAAAACGATTGAAGATATAAAAAGGTGACAAAATATTTTAAAAAAAAATAAAAATATGGCCAAAAATTGACCATATTATAAATTAGCTTCTATATTTTCTTGTTGAACCAATATGATATAGCTTATTTAATTCTTCCATATCTTCTTCTTTTAAATCTATTTTAATTGTTAAATTATCAATTATTCTTTCTTCATGAATAGATTTAGGAAGTGGAAGTGTATTATTTTTCAAACAGAAATCTAAGCATACTTGAGATATTGTTGTATTATATTTTTTAGCTATATTATTTAAAATATCTTTAGATAATAATTCACCTGTTGCAAGTGGTGAATATGCTTCAACTAAAATATCATTTTCTTGACAATATTTAGTTATTTCATCTTGTGTATTACCAATGAAATATCTTATTTGATTTACCATTGGTTTAACACCTGTTGCTTTAATTAAAGCTTCGATTTGTTCCTTATTAAAATTAGAAACACCAATAGCTTTTATTTTACCTTCATTATAAAGCTCAATCATTGCCTTCCATGATTCAATATTTCCTTCTTCATAATTGCCACCTTGATCACTCCAAGGCCATGGAGCGTGAATTAAATATAAATCTATATAATCAGTTTTTAAATTCTTAAGTGATTCATTAAATTTTTCTTTAGTAATTTCATATCCTTTAAATTCTGCAGGTAATTTAGTAGTAATAAATACTTCTTCTCTTTTTAAGCCTGAATCTTCTAAAGCTTTTCCTACAGCACCTTCATTTTCATACACTAATGCTGTATCGATATGACGGTATCCACACTTTAGTGCACATAAGCATGCGTTATAACAATCATCATAAGCACTTTGCCATGTACCAAGACCAATCTTAGGGATTAATATTCCATTATATAATTTATAATTTTCCATATTTTTCTCCTTTTTATCTACTCTATTTATATTTACTTTCTTTTTGTTTTTTACTTTTTGTAAAATAAATGCTAAAATTATTTCAACAATTGATAATGAAAATAAAATAATACCAATTATTAATAATATTTTAGATGCTAAAATTAAATTTTCATTATCATTATAATTAGTTGTTAATTTTATAGATACACTACCTAATATTAAAAGTATAGATAATGATAAAATAATTATAACAATTGAATTAATTATTTTAATTAATTTCATTTTAATACACCCTCTATAAACCAATTTAAGTATAACATATTTTTTATAATATTAAAGGAGCATATTATGTTTTTTCATAAAATTTTAGTAAAAATTTATACTGATTGTGATACCTTAAAAAGAGCACCTCTTACAATCTGTAACAAAAAATATTTTTTTGACACAAAAGGCTATTTAGAATTATATTTAAGACCTAAATCATATGATTTTACGATATTAAATTTTAATTTAACTTATTCTTTTTTATCTAGTGATAGAGTATATTATATTTATAGAGAAGATAATGATTGTCATTTTAATGTTATAATTAAAGATATAAGTATTAATGAATTTAATAAAATGATTAAAAATTTGTGATAATTTAATTTATATGATATAATTACACTAATAGAATAATTCGGTGGTGGTATTATGAATATTAAAGATGAATTTTTTAAAGATAAGAAATCTTGTGTTGATCCTCTAACCAAGATATATACAAGAGATATTATCTTTAATTATATAGAGCATTTAGTAGAAAAAAAGGTTGAATTTACATATGCTATATTAGATATTGATAATTTTAAATATATCAATGATACATATGGTCATTTAGTTGGTGATACAGTTTTAGAGGAAGCTTCAAAGCAATTAAAGGCTGCAGTAGGTGATAAAGGTATAATTGGTAGATATGGTGGTGATGAATTAATCATCGTATATGTAGGAATACAAACATATGAAGATGTATGGGCGGCCGCTCATGATGTATTAAAATCACCAAAGCCAATTTCAGCATCTGGCGTTGATGACTTATCATTAACATATACACTAGGTTTAGCTAGATATCCTTTCGATAGTACTGAATTAACTACTATTTTTGATTTAGCAGATAAAGCTTTATATAGAGGAAAAGCTAAAGGTAGAAATTGCTTTATAATTTATTTAGAAGAAAAGCATAAAGATTTAATATTACAAAGTGAAAGAACAAAAATATTTTCACCTATGTATATAACTACTAAATTATATAGAGATTTAACTAAAAACAATAATTTAGATAAAAATATTAATGAAGTCTTAGATTTCTTAGGAAATTATTTAATGCTTGATAGATTATCTATTCAATCATTTGATGGTAAAATAACAAATAAGTTTATTCATAAGCTTGCTAAAAATAAAGAAATCCTTCCGATTTCGCCAAATATTATTGAGCATTCATTAAGTTCTTCTAGATTTTGTTATTATAATGTAATAACTAAAGCGGATTTAGATACAAATAAAATACCACTACATCTTGAATATTATAAACAAGAAGTTTATGCATATGCTATTGTTGAAATATCTTATCAAAAACAAGTATTTGGTTATTTAAGAAGTGAAATGGTATCTTTAAATACAGGTAGAATTTGGCAACAAAGAGATTTAGTTATTTTAATTAATTTAGCAAATACAATAGCACTTTTATATAAAAACAAAAAATAATACCGGCAAGGTATTATTTTTTTATTTTTCTTATGATTAAAGATATTATGAAAAATATAACATCAACAATTACTATTGTAGGACCTATTGGTGTATCTAATTGAAGTGATAATATAAATCCTAAAAATGTTGTTATTAAAGATATAATAACAGATAAAATTATTACTTTTTTAAAGCTTTTTACATAGCGCATTGCGCTTAGGGCTGGAAATATTATTAATGCTGATATTAAAAGTGAACCAACAAGACGCATAGCTAAAGTAATTACAATAGCTATTAATATAGATATAAATAAATTATATATTTCAGTTTTAACACCTGTTGCCTTAGCGAATGTTTCATCAAAAGTTATCGCAAATATTTTATGATAAAAAATAATGAAAAAAGCTATAACTACAATTGTAAGTGTAATAATTAAAATTAAATCAGTAAGTGTAAGTGATAAAATTTGGGTTGAACCAAAAAGTGATTCACATACATCGCCTGATATGTTAGATGATTTAGGAAAAACACTCATTATTAAATAACCAAAAGCAAGGCATGATACTGATGTAATGGCTATTATTGCATCGCCTTTTATTTTTTTATTATTACCAAGCTTAAGGATAATAATAGCACTTAATATTGTAATAGGAAGTATTATTAATAAATTATTAGATATATTAGCTACTGCTGCAACAGCGAAGGCTCCAAATGCTATATGTGATAAGCCATCACCCATATATGAATATCTTTTTAATACTAATATAACACCTAAAATAGAGGCACAAACAGATATTAATATTGCAGCTATTAAAGCATATATGACAAATTCATATTTAAAATAATCTAGAAATGATAAAATCATTTTATCACCTCTACTTTAAAGCCATTATCAAATGATAATATTTTATTTGCATATTTTAATACACTATTTAAATCATGAGATATCATGACTATAGTCATACCTAAATTTTTATTTAATGAATCTAATAATTTATATGTTTCTTCTATTCCTTTATGATCAAGTGCTGAGGTTGGTTCATCTACAAATAATATTTTTTTAGATGCACATAAGGCACGAGCCATTAATACTCTTTGCATTTGACCACCAGATAATTCTAAAAAGCTTTTGTCTAATAATTCATCTGCTTTAACTAAAGCAAGATTTAAAAATGCTTCTTCTTTTTCTTCTTTTGTGTATCTAAATCTAAATCTTTTTCCTTCAAAGCCTGACAAAACGACTTCAAAGACAGATGCCGGAAAGTCATTTTGAACATCTGTCTTTTGAGGTAGGTATCCTATATCCTTTTTAGATATATCATTATATGTGATATCACCTGATATAGCTTTATTTAAATTTAATATTGTTTTAATTAATGTAGTTTTACCACTACCATTTTCTCCAATAATAGCAATATAATCTCCTTTGTTTATTTCAAAGGAGATATCTTTAACTATTGCTTTATTTTCGTATCCAAGTGCCACATTAGATACTTTAATTTGCATCATATTATTCACCAACTTCAAATGCTTTTTTTAATACATTTAAATTTTGATTCATAAAATTAATATATGAATCATTTTCTTTTAAATTAGATTTAGTTACTCCTTGAAGTGAATTTAAAACTAATACTTCTTGGTTTTTATTTTTTGTTGCGTTAATTACTGCATTTTTAATATTTGCATTTCCTTCAATAGTCATTACATATTTTAAATCTAATTCATCAATTTTATTAGCTAAAAACGTAATAGTTTCTGCTTTAGCATCGATTTCGCTTGAGCATCCCTTAAATGCTGCAAAGTAATTTATATTATAATCCTTACATAAGTATGCAAAAGGGAATCTATCAGCAAATACTAATGTTTTATTTTCTTTTTTATTTAATTCATTTTCATATAATTTATCTAAATTATCTAATTCTTTATAATAATTATTATAATTATTTATATATTTATCTTTATTAACTTCATCAATTTCAATTAATTTATTCTTTATATAAGTTATAAATGATTTAGCATTTTTTAAAGATAACCATGTATGATTATCATATTCTAATTCATCATCTTCTTCACCATTATTTGCATCCTCTATTAATTTATCATTAATTAAATCTAATAAATTAATTTTTAATTTAGCATCCCTAAATGCTTCATCTAGATATTCAAAATCTTCTCCACCTGGATATACAAACATTTTTGATTCTATTACTTTTATTTTATCGCTTGGTTTAACTTGATATGAATGAATATCAGATCCGTTATCACATAGATATGATACTTCTATGTTTGTATCCTTAACTAAGTTTTTAACCCAATCATATTCTGAATATGACATACAAACAATACTAAATTCATTTTTATTGTTTGTACAAGATATGAAAATTAAAGACAATAAAAATAAACCTAATATAGATAATATTTTTTTCATAATTCCTCCAATATGCGATTCATTCGCAATTGTTATTATACATATCTTATATTATCTTGTCAACATAAATTTGCGACTTAGTTTCAAATTTATATAATTAA
>CADBQV010000104.1 GCA_902796895.1 uncultured Erysipelotrichaceae bacterium
TCTCATATTTATAGCCACTTTTATATTTTTCTGCTTTATATGCCAATTTTAGATTATTATATCTATAGTCTTCCATTACTGGTATCATATCAATTGAATGTGGTATATCAACCATTCTTTTTTCAACTTCTTCATAATCAGTATTAACAACAATAGAAGTTGAATCAACTGAAACGTAATTATAGATAAAACAAAAAGACAAAAAAATAGAAACACATATTGAAGAAACAATTATTAAAATTTTCACGCTTTTTTTCATAAAAACCCTCCAAATGTATTAAATTAAATAAATGTCTATTACAATTTAATTATATTATGTTACATATTGGTTGTAAAGTGTAAACTAGTGTTTAAAATTAATATGGAGTAATTTCAATAAATTTTAATTTTGTTGTCATTGTAATAAGCAATTCAGAATTCGAGAAAAATATACATATTTCAATTAATTAAAAAATCCTCATTAATTAATTTCATAGAAACATAATAAATGAGGATTTATGCTTAATATATTAAATTATTATGCTAAAGAAAGTGCAACTTTAATCATATTATTAAAGTTCTTTTGTCTTTCTTCTGAAGATGTAACTTCATGAGTAATAAATGAATCAGATATAGTTAAAAGACAAGCTGCCTTTTTACCTAATTCTTTAGCTACAGCAAAAAGAGCAAAGCTTTCCATTTCTACTGCTTTTACATTATATTTATCATGTAATTCCATCCAATGAGTTTTATTATTACTATAAAATGCATCAGATGAATGAATGATTGCTTTTTTAAGCTCAATTCCTAATTCCTTAGCTCCTTTTTCAAGCTTATTATTTAATACTTTACTTGGAGATTGGAATTTAGAGCCAAAGCCAAATGAAATTTTAGCATATGTAGATTCAGAGAATGCTTTTTCTACTAATACAGTATCATATACATTTAAGCTTGCATCATATGAGCCTGCTGAACCAATTCTTACGATTTGTTCAACACCATAAAATGCGAATAATTCATATGAATAAATACCAATAGATGGCATACCCATACCTGAGCCCATTACTGATATTTTCTTACCATTATATAAGCCTGTAAATCCATACATACCACGTACATCATTAAAGCATACTACATCAGTCAAAAATGTTTCTGCGATATATTTTGCACGAAGTGGGTCTCCTGGCATTAATACTGTTTTAGCGATTAATGATTCATCATTACATTTATTATGAGGTGTAGGTATATTATTATTCATTACTTTCACCCTCCATAATCTTTACTCCTGCAGAACAACCAATTCTTGTCGCACCAGCTTCAATCATCTTGTTGAAATCTTCAACATTACGAATGCCACCAGATGCTTTAACTTGGCATGAATCACCTACAGTATCTTTCATTAATTTAACGTCATGTTCTGTTGCACCACCAGTACCGAATCCTGTTGATGTTTTAACAAAATCAGCACCAGCTTTAACACAAAGCTTGCATACTTCTACTTTTTCTTCATCAGTTAAATAACATGTTTCAATAATAACTTTTACTAAAACACCATTTGCTGCTTTAACAACAGCTAAAATATCGTTATAAACTGTTTCATAATCATGTGCTTTTGCTGCGCCAATGTTTATAACCATATCTACTTCATCAGCACCATCTTGGATGGCTACTGTTGTTTCATATGCTTTTACATCACTTGAATTAGCTCCTAAAGGAAAGCCAATAACAGTACATACTTTAACACCTGAATCCTTTAATAAGCTATGAGCGTAATTAACATTTACAGGGTTAACACATACTGATGCAAATTTATATTTATTTGCTTCAGCACATAAATTAAATATGTCTTCCTTTGTAGCGAATGCTTTAAGTAATGTATGATCAATATATTTTGCCTTATTCAAATAAATCACCTTAAATATCTAAAATTTTTTCTAGTGATAATGGTTCAAGCTTAACAGATAGTGGTGGGAATTTAGTTTTAACTAAAAGCTTATGTAATTTTTTACAGTTTTTAATTTCAACTTGTTTTAAATCACCATATGCATCAATTTGCTTAAACATCTTTTCAGCAACATCCATTACAGATGTCATTGGTACATATCTAACTGTTTTACCATCATCTAATAATAATATGTCAACTGCAGGTGGTAATATGAATGAATGAACTCCATCCCATTTAACACCAACATAGGCACTTCTTGATTTTTCTGTGTGTAAAAAGACGTAATTAGATACTACGACCTTTTCATCACTCATTGTAAGCTCAAGACGCTTTCTTTTTTGTAAATAGCTGTATACCTGAGTAAATGCTAGTGGGTCAAGCTTGTTAAACTTACTAACATTTTCAGGGAATCTATCGGCAAATGCTTTTTTCCATGATTGGAAAATCTTAAGTAATAAAGGACGTTTAAATTGTGAAACATTATCAAGTGATTGATTATAAACATAGAATTTGAATTTTCTAGTTATCTCCTCAATAATATCTAATATCATTTCACAAGCATAATCAGATAGTAATACATCAAATTGAATATAGAAATTAACATCATAATATTTTGGTGGTAATTTTTCAATATGAGGTATTACTGCCTTATCTGCCATTACGAATTTAGCATCGAAATTTAAAACTTGATGGTGATAAATATAAACTTTGCTATTAGCATCTTTTGGATCTTCACTTTTAGTTATATTAGGATTTGATAGAAGTAGGGTTATAAGGTCTGTTTGTTCATAGACTCTAGTTCCTTCTTTTAGAAAATAAAATCTAAAATCCATACTATCACCACCTCCTTTGTGAATTTTATTTACCGAATTATCAATTTATTTTAACATATTTATAGGTTATTGTCAAAAATGATTATTTTTTTAAAATTGAAGCACAACGAGGACATAATTCATCTTCGTTAGTTTTTTCAACTATCATCCAGCATCTAGCACATACTTGACCAACTGCTGGTTTTACATCTACTTTAAATTCATTTCCTTTTACATATTCAAGTTGAGATACAATTAATAATTGTTTAGCATTTTCTTTGATGATTTCAAATACTTTTTCAGCCTTTTCATCCATTGTTAATGTTAATTTAGCATTAAAGCTCTTACCAATAACACCAGCTGATCTAGCTTCTTCTAATGCTTTTAATACTTGATCACGATATTTCATGAATTCATCAATATTTTGTTCTAATTTATCATCTAAATTTAATTTAGCTTCAGGCATATCCTCTAAATAAACATCTTCTTTTGTATGATGTGGTAATAAATCATATGCTTCAGACATTGTATGAGGTAAAATTGGAGATAATAATTTAATTAATGAAGTTACAATTTCATAGAATACTGTTTGAACAGATAATCTTTCATTACTCTTTGGATCACAAATATATAAAATATCCTTTGTGAAATCTAAGTAGAATGAAGATAGAGTTGTTATATATTGATTAACTGCTCTATAAATTTCACCGAAATTAAATTCATCATAATTTTCTTTAACAAATTTAATGAATTCTTGTAATTTAATATATTCATATTTGTCAATTACTTCAAGCTTATCAAAGCTAATTGCATCACTAGGATTGAAATCTGAAGTATTGCTCATTAAAAATCTAATTGTATTTCTGATTTTTCTATATGATTCAGATACTTGTTTTAAAATATCTTGAGAAAGTGGCATATCTGCTCTATATTCAACAGATGCAACCCATAATCTTAAGATATCAGCACCTGATTGATTACATACCTTAATAGGGTCAACAGTATTACCTAAAGATTTAGACATCTTTCTTCCTTCACCATCTAGAGTGAAACCATGAGATACTACTGTTTTATATGGTGACATACCAGTTGTAGCTACTGCAGTAATAATTGATGAGTTAAACCAACCTCTATATTGGTCACTACCCTCTAAATATAAATCTGCAGGGTATTTTAAGCCACGACGATTTAATAACATGTATGATGATCCTGAATCGAACCATACATCCATGATATCATTTTCTTTTGTAAATTTACCATTTGGAGAATGTTCATTTGTATATCCTTCTGGTAATAAGTCCTTAGCTTCTCTTTCAAACCAAACATTTGAACCATATTGTTCAAATAAATTAGCAATATGTTCTAATACTTTTTGATCTAAAATTTCA
>CADBQV010000105.1 GCA_902796895.1 uncultured Erysipelotrichaceae bacterium
AAATAAATAGTATCAGATGATTCATTTAAATATGCTCTTTTTAAATTACCACTATCAGTAAGTGATGCTTCAACTAAAGCTATTTCTTCACCACCTATAACTTTATACCAACCAACAAATACATATCCTTCATTAATACTTCTATATAATGAAATTTGTGATTGATTAGTATATTGATCACTTGTAAGACCATTTAAAGTGGCTGCCTCATCAATATTAGATTTTAATTCATATTTAACATATTTAGGTTTAAATATAGTATTAGATTTAATTTGATAATTTGCTAAATTAACTAAATTATCATCTACCATCCAACCATTAAATGCATATGTTAATAAATTATTATTTGATGTAGATATAATAGGATTCTTATAAGTTTTAGAACCTATTTTAACTGATTTATAAGATAATATTTGATTTTCTTCAACATCAAAATATTCATTATCAGATGATGTAGGATTACCATCATTATCTACGAATGCTACATAATAAATATTAACTTCTTTTGTTTGTGTTTCAAATAATGGATTTGTAAATGTTGCAGTATATACAATTTTTCCAACACTAGTTTTTGTAGCTAGTGTTTTATTTATTGTTATTTGTGCTGCTTCTGATTCTATTTCATTACAAATCTTACAAACTCTTTTTGCATTACAAATATATGTATTACCTGATTTAGTCCATACATATTCTACATTATTAAAGTCATGTCCTGTTGCAGGGTCAAAAACTTCTTTTGTTGATGTATGATTTAGGTATGTTGCAGTATATGTTTTTATACCATCAGTATCACATGTTTTTGTAGTTTGAGATGTTACAGTACAGTTTTCATATATAATATGTGAATTATCATTATCACATATTAATTTAGCTTTTGCATTATAGCCTTCCCACACAATTGAATCAAAAACATAATTATGACCTAATTTTTCTAATGTTTCAGTCTTTGTTGAAGTATATGTATTGTATGTAGCAGTGTATGTTTTTATACCATTTTCTTCACATGTAGGTTGTTTTGTTATTTCATTTGTAACTGTACAGTTTTCATATGTAACATGATTATTATCATTTTTACATACTAATTTAGCTTTTGCAGTATAGCCTTCCCACACAATTGAATCAAATTCAAAGTTATGACCAATTGCGTCTATTGTTTTATTTTTCTTTTCGCTATATGTGCCATATTTTGCAGTTATTTCTAATACACCATCATCTTCACATGTCGGATTAGTTATTGTATTTTTAATAATTGAAGCATCCTTTTCAAGTAAATCAGATGGATCATTATCATTTTCAAATACAGCTTTTGCTGATTCTAAATCTTCTGCCCATTTAAATTCTTTAAATGTATAACCATCACCCTCTGCAGGAATAATTATATCAATGTATGCTGAATTATTTTGATATACTGCAGTATATCTAATTACTCCATCACTACTAAATGTTGCTTCAGTAATTACTTCACTTGTAACTGTTGCATTAAAATAATTTTCATGACTATTATCATTTTGACATACATATTTAGCTAAAGCATTATATTCATCATCCCATACAAATGAATCAAATTTAAAGTTATGACCTAATTTAGGTAAGACTTCTGTTTTTGAATCTTCATAATTATAATATGATGCATAATATGTTTTCTCACCAGCATTATCACATGTAGGTTGTATAGTAATTTGTGAATTTTTTCTCTCTGGTTCTACATATGTAATATGATTATTATCATTTTTACATACTAATTTAACTTTAACATTATATTCATTATCCCACACAAATGAATCAAATTCATATTCATGGCCAAATGCTTCTACATTTACAGTTTTTATATCTGTATATGTCTTATATGTAGCAGTTAATTTATATGAACCACTATCTGTACAAGTTGCATCTTTTATATTTTCTTTTACAACTGTTGCTTCATATGATTTTTCATTTGTTGGATCTTCTTCATTAATGAATATTGCATACGCATCATCATCTACCCAATCAAATCTAACGAATGTATTAAAATAATCTAGTATAGGTATTATTTCATATCTATAATCAACATTATCTCCATATTTAAGTGTATATGTTATAACACCTGTTGATGTATATGTTGCTTCACTTGTAATTTCGCTAGATACTTCTGCATCAACAGTAGTTTCATGATTATTATTGTATGAGCATACAAGCTTTGCTTTTGCAGTGTGATTTATGCTATCCCAAATAAATGAATTAAATTTATAATCATGCTCTAATTTTTCTAAAGTTACAGTTTTGATATCAGTTTTATTTTCATAGCTTGCAACATAAGTGATTTTACCATCATTTTCACAACTTGGAGCACTATAATCCTTAGATGAAACAAAAGCATCTTTATATATTACATGATTATTATCATTATTACATAT
>CADBQV010000106.1 GCA_902796895.1 uncultured Erysipelotrichaceae bacterium
ACCATCTTCACCTAATGCTTGAGCTAAGTGATTAGATACATCAATTAATACTTTATCACCAACTTGATGACCATATTTATCATTTATATATCTAAAATTATCTAAATCTAATATTCCCATAGTGAATTTAATGTTTTTTTCTACTAGCTTATTAATAAATGTAATCATATATTGTCTTTTAATGACACCTGTTAGTGAGTCTAAAATATATGTTAATTTATAATCTATTAATAGGTCACTAAAATAGTCATATTTATTTAAACTTATTTCACTATACATTTTTAAATCTCCTTTAACTAAACAATTTTATTCTATATTATTTAAAATAATAAAGCAATAAAAAAGAGCGATTTAATCGCTCGATTTTATAAATTATTCAGCATTTGATTCATTGTTAACTTCTTTAACTTCAGCATCTACGCTTTCAGTTTTAGCCTTAGCAACAACTACAACTCTTGGAGTTTTTAAGAATGTAGCTAGAATTGCGAATACTGCATATGACATTACTAGAATACCAAATACAATTAATTGTGCATCTCTTGAAATAACTGGATCGTTACCGATACATAATGCTCCTAAAACAATAGAAATAGCAGCACAAATTAATTCACCTACGAATGCAACAACTGCAGGCTTAGTGTTCTTATTAACAAATCCGAATACTAATACTAATACTGCATCTAAAGCAATAATAGCACCAGCTACGATTAATAAATAAGGAACGAAGCTAATGAATGCAAGAATTAAAGCGCCAGCTATGTTACCATCTACAACGCAGAAGATACCAGCTGCAAGAAGTGATGCAGCACCAAGACCAACTGCAGCGAATGATACTTCACCTTTAGTTGCGATTGCACCTGCAAGTGCGATAATTACGATAAGTGCACCTAAAACAATGAATGTAATACCAATTGTTTTAGAGATTGCAGCGAATGCATCAGCAGAAGTTTCTCCAGATGCAGCACCTGTAATTACGCAAAGTAGACCAACAACGAAAATGATTGATGCGATAATCCATTTGCTTAATGATTTTTTAATAAATTCCATAGAAATCTCCTTTCTAATTTTATTTAATATTAATTAAAATATTAAAACTACAAAAGATATTATATTAAATTGTTGAAATAATTACAATAAAATTTTTATAAGATTTCTCTTTTATATAGTCCTCTTGTCTCATTTTGACTATCAAATTGTTTGATATTAGAATCAATATTTTTAAGTCTATATTGATATTTTAATATTATATCTTTGACCTCATCTTTTCCTTCAGTTGTAAATTGTAATCTTAATCTTTTAACAACCTTTGATATATCTTTTATATCATCAATTAAATTTAGAGGCTTTGAATTTACGATATGAGTAATACATCCATCATGATATATTGGGAATTTTTCTTTTGAATCTTTAATATAATACTTATTTTCTTTACATTTATTACATTCATTATATCTTCTTAATGGACAGTACTTTAAAGTCATTAAATTTATTCTTCCATAAACTATCATTTCTAAATTAGGATTATTACCATATTTTTGATAATTTTTTCCTATTTCATCTAATTCTTTATATGATGTTTCTACAGATAATGTTACATATTTTACATTAGTTTTATGTAAATCATAAATAGCTTTACTATTAATTACATTAAAAGAATAATCAGATATTAATGTCTTATCATTATATTTATATATATCGCCATAATTACCACATAAGATATATTCTCCATAAGCTATATCTAAATTATTTTGTCTAACATATTTAGCATAATTTTTATAATAAATATCTTTAATGCCAAGTTCCTTACACATATCATATTGTTCTTGTGTAACACAAAAGGCAGTAAGCTTTATATCCTCTATATCATAATTAATTTTTTCGATATTTAAATCAATATTTTTAAGTTCTCTTTTATATTGGAAATAATCAGATATCTTATCTACTAAAATACGTCTTGTATTATTAATGGCAGATATAGTCATAAATAAATTACCTTCTAAATTATTAATAACCTTATCTAGATAAAAAGAAGTATCATTTAATTTTGCTAGTTGCTTAAATAATGTGTCACTATCAATTGGTTTTGTAAGTGATGATTGAAATACTTCATTTGAGATTGCTTCAAATTTAATACCATGAATTTCTGTTTCTAATTTTAAATTCTCATTTAATTTTCCTGACGCTTTAATTATTATTGGTAATTTATATTTATTATCAAATGATATATCAATAGAAGAATCAATCATTTTATAAATCTTAGAATTATTTTTCATATTTTTATAAATATTTAAATAACAATTACCACTAATATTATTAACATTTTGTTTTTTTAAATTAAATATTTCATCTACAGTAAAATAATAATCTTCATCATCTTCAATTTTTATTCTATCTTTAATAGATAATTTATCTATTATATTAACTAATGTTAAATTACCATCTTTTTTTATAATAGTTCCAATATATTTTCCTTCATTATTTTTCTTTCCAATATCGACTATTTTTCCTCTATCTTCATTGAAAATGAAACCTTTTGTATAATTTCTATGGAAAATATTTTCAAGCATTGTTGATTTATAATTTCTATCATCAAGCTTTTTTCTATATTCACTAGTTACAATTTTTACATATTGTTCATTTTTCATTCTGCCTTCAAGCTTTAGTGAATCAACATTAATATCTTTTAATTTATTAACATCATCAAATGTGCATAAATCTCTCATTGATAACATAAAACCTGAATCAATTACATCATTATTTTTATAAAGTGTATATTCACGTCTACAATTTTGAGAACATCTACCACGATTTCCACTTCTTAGTGTAAGCATACTTGACATTAAACATCCACCACTATAAGATACACAAAGCGCACCATGGGCGAATATTTCAAGTGGCATATTAGTATTTTCTTTAATATATTTAATATCATCAAAAGATACTTCACGAGCTAAAACACATCTTTTTGCCTTAAGTTTTTCAAAATATAAGACATCCTCTAAATATTTTAATCCTGCTTGAGTTGAAATATGTGCCTCCATTTCAGGCAAGTTTTCAATAACATAAGTTATTAAAGCATAATCGGCAAGAATTAGGCCATCAACACCTAATTTATATAAATTATTAATGAATTCAATTGAATCATTTAATTCATTATCTTTAATAATTGTATTAACTGTAACATATATTTTTTTATTTAAGCTATGAGCTAGCTGTAATAATTTTTTTAATTCATCTTCAGTTAAATTTCTAGCATAAGCTCTAGCACCAAATCTTTCAAGAGCGCAATATATTGCATCACAGCCATTATAAAGTGCAGTTAAAGCACAGCTAAAATCTCCAGCAGGAGAAAGTAATTCTGTCATAATATCACCTCATATATTCTATCATATTTTAATTAATTATAAAATAATTAATAGTTATTTTAATTTAAATGTATTATAATACATTAGGGGCATCATTATGGATTTTAAAAAATATTTAATTAATTATTTAAATAATAATGAAAATGAATTAAATATATTATTAAATATTGATTCTGATTTTAAAATATATAAATTTGAAGAATTAATAGATAAGCTATTACTTATAGATTCAAATATTAATTCAAATTTAATAGATTTAAGTCTTTTAGATTCATATAATAATGCCATATGTAATAATGATTTTGAAAAAAGAATTGAAATAATTATTCATGTATTTAAATATTATAATTTTTTAATAGAAGTATCATGGGATTTATATCCTCGAATTTTATTTAGAGAAATATATATTCCTTATAGATATAATATAGATGATTTTATATTTCATTTTTTAGCATCTATAAATATATATGAATATAAATTATTTTCAATTATTATTGATGAATTAGAATTAATATCTAGGATAGAAGATATTGATAATTTTATAGAATTTAATGGAGAAGTTAATTATATCAATTTTCATTCAATATTTATGTTGTTAAATAAAAATACAATATATATTCTATATGATTATATAGAAAATTATAAATTCAATGTCAATATACTTGAAAAAAAGGTGTTATTAGATATTAAAAATGATGGTATAATTAATAATGCCAAGGGTTATGGTATCATTGAAAATGATATTATGTTATTAAAAGAAATAATTAATAATAAAAATAATTTAGAATATATAAAATATATTAATTATAATTTTGATAATTATTTTAATAATCTATATAAGATATATAAAATATATAATGAAAATATAGATAAGGATATATCGTAAAAGGGGTAATATAATGAAAAAAATATATATTTTATTATCAATATTTTTATTGCTATTTTCTCTTACATCATGTTCATTACTTTTTGATTTTTCATCTGGAAATGAACCTATTAGCATTAATTATTATGATAACTCTGGAAATTTAATAGAAAAAAAATCATATGACAAAAGAAAAAATGTTGAATTTATTGAACCGGATTCTATTGAAGGATATTCATTTTATGGTTGGACATATTTAAATAGCTATCAAACATTAAACACAAATGATATTTCTAATTTAAATAAGGATACAAAAGAAATTAATCTATATCCATATTATACAGAATCTGGTAAAAAGCATTTTTCAGACAATATTAATTATTCAGGACCATATTTAAAAAAGATAGCTATGCCATCTTTAGGAAGCCCAAGAATTTTAGTTATACCTATTAGCTTTGAAAACATGCAAGAAGAAGAATCACTAGATGAAATTAAAAAGGTATTTAGTGGTACTGAAGAAGAAACAGGATGGGAAAGTGTAAGTACATTTTATAAAAAATCAAGCTTTAATAAATTAGATATTCAATTTGATTTTATAGATGATTGGTATACTCCAAAGCACAGTGCCGCATATTATAAGCAAATAGATGATGCATCTAAAACTAGTGGTACAGTATTAGTTGCTGAAGAAGCAATTAATTATGTTAATGAAAAATATAATATTGATTTTACAAAATATGATTATGATGATAATGGCTATATCGATGGTATATGGTTTGTATATGATAAAGATCCTGTATTTTCAACAAAAACATCATCATTTTATTGGGCAAAGGTTAGTCAAGGTAGACATGATGATGTAAAGGTTGATGGAAAAAAATTAGGCTTTTATGCCTGGGCATCAATAGGATTTATGCATCTAGATAGATATCCTAATTACACAGCAGAAACATATACACTTGATATTGATATTGATGCACACACATTCATTCATGAAACTGGTCATATTTTAGGCTTAGAGGATTATTATAACTATAATGGCTATTCATATGGTGGAACATATGGAGCTGAAATGATGGATTATAATATCGGTGATTTTTCATCTGCGACTAAATTATTATTAGGCTGGATAGATCCATATATGGTTACAAGTACTACAACACTTGAAATCGAGCCATATACAACATCAGGTGATGCAATAATGGTTAGATATTATGATACATCAACAATCTTTTCACAATATTTCATTATAGAATTATATGATAATATGAATTTAAATTATCATGATACTCCAATTACATCTTCAGTAAGTCCTCTTGTAAATCATAGTGTATATGGTATTAGAGTTTTATCACTTAATGCTAGCACTACAAATTATTATAATGGTACTTATTATGATGAGCCTGTAGATTTTAAATATGATAATTCTAATACATCACTTTTATTTATAAATACTGTTTATAATAAAACATCTATGTCAATAACTGAAAAGGGAACTCTTACAGATAATGCTTTATTTAGAAGTACAAAATATACATATGAAATATCAAATCAGCAAACTGCTGATAGTAAATCTTATACATCATTTGGTTTAAAAATTAATTCAATATCAAAGGATATGGCTACAATCACAATTGAAATGTAGGTGGTATAATGAAAAAAATTAGTTCAATAATTTTTATATTTTTAATAATTATGACATTACAATCATGTTATTCATATGACAATATAAATTATAATAAGGTATCATATGAATTTGAAAATTTATATGATAATTATGATATTGAAGAGGATAAGCTTAATGCATATTATATTGATGATAGTGACATAATGTATATGGATATAGCCGAATTTTTAGTTTCACTAGATGGCTTTTATCAAACAGCATATTACAATAAAACAGTAACTATGTCACTTAAAGAATATACATTATTTTTCTATTCTTCAGATGGTGAAAATATATTACGTCATTCTATGACTATAGATTGGTTAAATGATACAATAACTGTATCTTCAAGAACCTTCTTTCAAGCTATTAATAGTGAATCATTAATTGATTTATTAAAACATATTGATATAGATGAAGAGGTTATTAAAGAAGGAAAAAGTAAAACATTTGATTTAAAAAAATATGATATTAATATCTATTATAAGGATCATTTATTATTAATTCCATTTACAATTTTAAATGAATTATTTTGTTCAAGTAATTATTATAATATCTATTTTGATGGTAATAAGTTTTATGGTACATATTATGATTTAACATCTCAAGATGAAAAAACATATGTAGATATAATTGAAAATAGTAGCTTAAAAAATAAAGAAGAAAGCGATGAAGAAAGATTATTTTGTTATAATCAATTATTATTTACAATTGATAATTTTTATGGATTAAAGGATTATAAAAAAATAAATACAGAAGAAGTATTAAATAATTATAAAGATAGAATATTATCTAAAGATCCTTTAGTTTATAACAAAGCATATAGTGACTTTTTCTATACATATTTAGATGAATTACATACAAGAATTCCTATTTATTCATTCTATTTAAATGATCATAGTAAAATAGAAACAAAATATGGTGATTTTTATAATGAATTTAAAGATAGTGCTAATAAATTAGTAGCACAAGCTAATGATAGATTAGATACCATAGATAATAGTGTATATTATAAAAATGATTTAGCTGTAATATTCTTTACATCATTTAAAATTGATAATTCAAATGACCTAAATGATACATATGAATTTATTAAAAAATCATTAAGGGATATTATGTATCATCCTGGAATTAAAAAAATAGCATTTGATATATCATTAAATGGTGGTGGAGTAATACTTTCAATGTATAAAACATTAAGCTTATTTTCTGATGAATATTTGAAATTCTACAGTGCTGATAGCATGTATGATTCAGTTTATAATACAGTTTTAAGAGTAGATAATAATAAAGATGATTCATATGATTATCTTGATACATTTAAAAATAAAGGATATGATTTTTATATAATTACAGGTATTAACACATTTAGTGCTGCCAATAGCTTTACATCATTTGCTAAAGATAATAAAATTGCTAAAATCATCGGTCAAAAAACTGGTGGTGGTATGTGTAGTGTTCTTCCTATAATTTTATCTGATATGACAACTATTGAAATGTCTTCTACAAATCTTGAATTAAATAAAAATCAAGAATATATAGAAGGTGGAATAGATGTTGATTTAAAAATATCTTATGACAATTATTATGATTATAATAAAATTAATGAATTAATAAATAATGCTTACTATAATTAGAGGTGATTATTATGGCGTTAAAATTATCAGCTGTTGTTGAAGGCTTAAGATGGTCTTTAGACAATGAATTAGTATTTATAAATATAGAGACACACAAGATTTTAAATTGTGCGTCTCCTACATTTTCTGATATTCCTAATGATAAAATATTAGATGAAGTAGAAGCCAATAAGGATAAATATATTGAGCTTCCTTTAGCAAACGAAATAAATCAAAGAAAAATAGCTATTGAATTTGTTTTATCATTAGATGA
>CADBQV010000107.1 GCA_902796895.1 uncultured Erysipelotrichaceae bacterium
AAATACAACAACGAGTAGTGTAAGAGTAACACCAGTTGTAGATATCATCTTTATTATGTTAATGATTTTAGGTAATTTATCTAATTTATGTAATAATATTAAAATTTCAAAAACAATAATTATTAAAGATACTATACCTGCAATTAAATTTGTTTGATTAGTAAACATCCTTAATGGATTTTTACCATTTTTAAGAATAAATATCATACAAATTAAAACAGATAAAAATGTAAATATATTTAATAATAATGAAAAAATTAATTTTTTCTTATTCATATAATAAATACTCCTACTTAATATTATATAATCATAATATTGTGTTATAATTATGTGAATATATAAAATTATAAAACAATAAATATAAAAATATGTTATAATTATTGTAATAATTATCTATTAATTAAATAAGGAATAAATTATGCCAAATAATATAGTATTTAACATGACAGTATGTATAATAGGAATATTTATACTATTAGTACATATTACAAATTTCATATTAAAGAAAAATAAAAGAGAAGATGAAAAAGCATTATTTATATTTGTTACATTTACTGCATTTCATTTTTTAACTTATTTAACATTTACAATAATTAATTTATATTATAAATCTAATGGATTAATTATGTCTTTCTATACAATATTTTATATAATGAATAATCTAGAAGCATTCTTACTATTCATATATATGTTATATTTTATTGATAAGAAAAATAATACAATAAATTTTTTATTTTTATTAAATGTTATTTTATTTACAATAATTACTATAATTGATTTTATAAATATCCCAACAGGTATTTTCTTTTATGCAGATGAAGGTATATATTATAGAAGCAAAACAATGATTATTTCTCAAGCATATCAATTTATTATGCTTACTATTGTCTTTTTTGTAGCTATACTTTCTAAGAATTTAAATATAAGAGAAAGATTATCATTTATTTTTTATTGTATTATTCCTATAATTGCGATAATTATTCAAAATATATTTAAAGGATATGCAATCGCATATGCTTCAATAATTATCGCTGTTGAAATATTATATTTCTCTATTAATGTTCAAAAGAACATTGATTTAGCTATGGAAGAAGAAAAGAATAAGGATGCTAAAATAAAATTAATGTTATCACAAATAAGACCACATTTTATATATAATTCATTATCATCTATTTCTACACTTATTGAAATAGATCCTAAAAAGGCTCAAGAAGCCCTAGATAATTTTACAGATTATCTAAGAATGAATTTATCTTCTATAACTGAAACTAAATTAATTCCTTTTGAATATGAATTAAAACATATAAAAACATATGTAGAATTAGAAAAAATAAGATTTAATGATAGAATTAATATAATATATGATATCAAATCTATAGATTTTAATGTTTCGCCACTTTCGATTCAACCAATCGTAGAAAATGCGATAAAGCATGGAATTTTAAAAAAAATTGAGGGTGGAACAATAATTTTAAAAACATATGATGAAAATAATAATCATGTAATTGAAGTAATAGATGATGGTGTAGGATTTGATATTAATGATGTTGATTTTAATAGTAATGTCCATTTTGGTTTAAATAATATAAAATATCGTATTGAAAAATATAATGGTAAAATGGAAATTTCATCTAAGAAAAATGAAGGAACCAAAATAAAGGTAGTATTTAGTGGGGGAGATTATGAACATATTATTAGTAGATGATGAAGAGCTTCAGCTAATTAGATTAGAAAAAGAATGTAAGAAGGTATTACCTGATGAAAAATATTTTTGTTATACTAATCCTAAATTAGCTTATGATAGTAATATTAATAATAAAATAGATATAGCCTTTTTAGATATTGAAATGCCTTTATTAAATGGCATTCAATTAGCTAAAAAGCTAAAAAGAATTAATCCATTAATTAATATTATATTTGTTACTGCATATACAGAATATGCGATGGATGCCTTTAATATGCACGCATCAGGATATTTGATGAAGCCTGTTAAAGAAAGTAAAATAAGAGAAGAAATTGATGGCTTAAGATTTGATATAGAATTAAATCATAAATCAGATAAATTATTAACTGTTAAATGCTTCGGTAGTTTTGAAGTTTTTAAGGATGGTATTCCTTTAAAATTCCATAGACAAAAATCTAAAGAATTATTTGCATATTTAGTTGATAGAGAAGGTGCATCAGCAAATATGAATGAATTAAATGCCATATTATGGGATGAAGATAAAAATTCATATTTAAGAAATTTAATTTATGATTTACAAGATACACTAAAAGAAGTAGGATGTGAAGAAGTATTTATTAAAAGACATAATGAATGCTTTATCGATGTAACTAAAATAGATTGTGATGCATACGAATATAAAAATAATAATCCTGAGGCAATAAGATCATATAGAGGAGAATATATGATTCAATATCCTTGGGCAGTATTTAATGATGAATTATAAAACAGCTTAAGCTGTTTTTTTTTCTTGTTGCACTTTTGTTGCAGGTGATATGTTATTATATAGCTAATAAAAGAAGTATAGTATTAAAGTTTTAAATAAATATTTATATTAAGGGAGAAATATAATATGAAAGGAAAAGCAGATTTAGGTTTAGTTATTAGCAATAATAATTTTTTAGATCCATCATTTATTGCACTTTATGTAATAGCAGGACTCATAATATCATTTTGGGTATTTATAACTATATTTATAATTATTAGAAAGAAAAGATTTAATATCAATAATACTAAAAATGATATGAAAGAGAATAATCATAATTGTTAGAGATTATTCTCTTTTTTTATTTTGTAAAGCGTTATTCTATAATTGAAGATAAAATATATATAATGTATAATAACTATGTTAATTATTATTAACATATGAGGTGAATTTTTATGTATGAATTACATCATTTAAAAGGAAATACATATTATATAGATGGACCTACTAATTGTGGTGTTTATAAAATTAATGATAAAAATGAAGTTTTATTATTTGATTGTGGAACAGAAGATGACGCACCACATATATATGAAACACTAAAAAATAACAACATGAAAATAACTCATTTAGTTTTTTCTCATTGTCATTCTGATCATAGCCAAGGATGTAAATATATTTATAATATGACTCATTGTAAAATGATAGCATCTAAAGTAGAACGTGGCTTTTTTAGAGATCCTAAATTAGATATTGGCTTTTTATATGGTGGATATCCACTAGACGAATACGATGGCAAATTAATGCATGTAGATATGAATGATGAAATCTATGCGTTAGATGAAATACCTGATGGTGTATCATGGTTTCACTTACCAGGACATCACTGGGGTATGGTAGGAATTAAAACAAAGGATGATGTTTATTTTGTTGCTGATACACTTGGATCTATCGATTTAGTAGAAAGAGCACATATATTATTAATATATGATGTTAAAGGATATCTTGATTCACTTAATTTTGTTGAATCATTAGATGGTTTAATGGTTGTGCCATCACATGCCAAAGCGACAACTAATATAAAACCAATAGTAGAATTTAATCGTAATCAAATATATAAAATAATGGATTTATTATTAGATTATTTAAAAGAAGAACATAACTGTACAGAATGCTGTAGCTATATATTTGATTATTTTAAATTAAGAATTACATATAATAAATATATGCTAATATTATCTACAATAAGAAGTTATTTATCTTATTTAAGTAATAGTAAAAAAATAAGAAATTATTTTAAAGATAATAGATTAGTATTTATAAATGACAACAAATCTTAGGTAAAAATCCTAAGATTTTTTATATTCTTAAAATGTAAACAAAAAAGTTTTCAAAACGTAAATTTTCGCTTGATATATATTTATATATATGATAAAATTTTAAATGTATGGAAAACGTTTTCCAAAAACGTTCGAAAATATAAATATAGAAA
>CADBQV010000108.1 GCA_902796895.1 uncultured Erysipelotrichaceae bacterium
ATAGCTGCATCATGTCTTCCTATAATTTCTAAATCTTTTACTTTATTTTCTTTAAAATCATAAGTTTGTTGTGTTACACCAACTGATGGAGTAGGCTTAACAAAAACATTTACTAATATTGGATTACCATTTGTAATACCACCATTTATACCACCATTATTATTAGTTTTTGTTTTTCCTTTATCATCAATTATAGGATCATTAAATTCTGATCCTTTTAAATTAACTCCGTTAAATCCAATTCCAAATTCAACGCCTTTAACGCCACCAATTGAAAATAATAAATGTGAAATACAAGATTCGGCAGAATCAAAATATGGCTCACCTAAACCATAAGGTATACCTGTAATTTTAATACTTACAGTACCACCAACTGAATCTTTATTCTTTACTGCATCCTTTAATATATCAACAAATTTACTTGAATCAGTTTCACCATATAAATTTGTTATTTTAGTATCAAATGATACACCTTTTAACATTTTTTTAGCAATAACACCAGCTGATACAATACCTAGTGTAAGTCTTCCACTAAATGCTCCACCACCACGATAGTCATTAAATCCATCATATTTTTTATTAGCAGTAAAATCAGAATGACCTGGTCTTGGTTGTGTTACTAAATTTGAATAATCTTTACTTTTTGTATTTGTATTTAAAAATCTAAGTAAGACTGGAGCTCCTGTAGTTTTACCATTAAAAACTCCACTTTCGATTAAAACATCATCAGCCTCAATTCTAGGTGTAGTACCAAGTCCACCTGATTTTCTTCTTGATAGGTCTGATTGAAAATCTTCTTTAGAAAGTGAAATACCAGGAGTAACACCATCAACAAGAATTCCTACTGATTGGCCATGTGATTCACCAAATATACTTACTCTAAATAATCTACCAAATGAATTCATTAAATCATCGCCTCAATTTCTTTAAGTATTGTATCTACTTTATCTTTCATTTCTATATTTTGCCATATTTCTTCTGCAGCTATTGCTTGGCTTACTAACATATATAGTCCATTTTTATCTGAATTAGCATACTTAAGTAGCTTTGTTTGTTTAGGATTAAATATAATATCAAATACCTCTTTAGCTTTTTTTGTAGTTGCCTCATCTAATGGTGATGCATCAATATTAGGATACATTCCTAAAGGAGTTGTATTTACTAACACATCAATGTTTCTGTTTTTTAATTCATCATAGCTTATTATATTTAATCCATTTGGATTTCTTGATACATTATATACATTAGCACCTAATGTTTCTAATGCAGATTTAACAGCACGTGAAGCACCACCAGTACCAAGTATATAACAATCCTTACATTTACAATTGACATTATAATATTTAACTTCATTTAAAAAGCCAATATAATCAGTATTAAAGCCTACTATTTTACCATTAATATTCGCAATAGTATTTACAGCTCCTACTTTTTTAGCACTAATATCTATTTCATCTAGATACTTCATGATTTCGATTTTATAAGGAATTGTAACATTATATCCATAATATTTATTATTTTTTAAATCATCTATTTTATTTTTTAATTCAGATTTATCACATTCTATTAATTCATAATTAGCATCAATATTATACATATTAAAAACTAATTTATGAATTATTGGAGAATAGCTATGAGATAGCTTTTCTCCTAATAGACCAAATTTTTTCATATTATTTATTCCTTTTTTTAATTAAATCTTTTTGAAAATCCTTTGATGATTCTAAAACACCATTAAAGAATTTTAAATAATATTTTTCCAATTCATCACTAGATAAAATATCTATATTTTTATGAATGATTTCATCTTCTCTTTTTGAATCTAGGACATCTAAATTATTATCTAATTTATATTCTGCAACCTTTCTTACAGCTTCCATTCTCATTTTGAATAAAGAAATCATTTCTTTATCTATTTCATTTATTTCTATTCTTGCTTCATCAAGCTTACTTTTCATATTCTACTACACCGCCTAATTTTTCATATACACTCCAATAATTAGGATATGATTTAGATACACAGCCTGCATCTAATATTTTTAATTCTTTTTTAGTTATTATAGGAATTAATGATAATGACATAGCTACCCTATGATCATTATGTGATGATACTATACCACCACTTAAAATAGAACCATCAATTTCCATTCCATCTTTAAGTTCAGTTATTTTTCCACCAAGCTTATTTATTTCTTCTGCCATAGATGTAATTCTATCACATTCTTTTATTCTTAATCTTTCAGCATTAATAAATGATGAATGTCCTTCTGAAAGTGCTGCAAGTACAGTTAGGGCAGGACCTAAATCAGGTGATTGTGAAAAATCAATAGTTGTGCCTTTAGGATTTCCATTAGCTTTTAAAATATTATCATCAAATATAATATTTCCACCAAATGATTTTATATCTTCTAATATTTTTTTATCACCTTGTAATGAATCCTTATTCATATTTAATAAATTAATATTTGCACCAAGCATATTTGCAACTAAGAAAAAAGCACTTTGAGAATAATCACCCTCAACTGTATAATCCATAGGCTTATATTCTTGATTACCTTTAATAATGAATGATTCATAATTATTATTAATAATATCAATTCCAAATTTCTTTAATATATCAAGTGTTAAATCAACATATCCTTTTGATTCTAAATTAGTTGTTATAAATATTTTACTATCTCCATCAAGTAAAGGTAGGGCAAATAATAATCCTGTAATAAACTGACTTGATACATCGCCTCTTATATAATAATCACTCGCTTTTAATTTAGAATATACATTAAGTGGCAAAAATTTATCTTTTGGATGATCATATTTTATATTTTGCTTATCAAATATTTCATAAAATAAATCAAGAGGTCTATTAACTAAATTATTTTTACCTGTAAATGTAATAAAACCATCTGTTGTAAGTGCAATAGGTATTAAAAATCTAATTGTAGAACCAGATTCATTTGCGTCTATTATATTATTAATTCTTTTTGGCTTAGAGCCTTTAATTTTTACATAATCACTAAAGCATTCAATATTTGCGCCAAGTGATTTCATTGCTTCAATTGTAGCTAATATATCATTAGAATACATTATATTTTTAATTGTGCTTTCACCATTTGCCAAGCTTGCGGCAATAATAGCTCTATGAGATAAACTTTTTGATGGTGGTATTATAACATCACCACACAAATTAGCTTCTTTTATTATAACGTTCATTATATTAGCCTCTTTATTTCTTCTTCAGTCATTTTATAAATTATGGCACTACCTAATTCTTCTAAGAAAATAAAGCTTACTGTACCAGAAATATTTTTCTTATCATATAATACATCATTTAAAAAGTCTTTATAATTAAATTCTGTTGATGGTAAATTATAAATTTTAATAATTTTTAAGATTTCATCATAAAATTCTTTTTTACCAATATTTAAATCATTTGCCATTTTTATAGCCATAAGCATACCGATAGCTACTGCCTCACCATGCTTATAATGATATTTAAGTTCTATCGCATGACCAAATGTATGACCAAAATTAAGTGTCATTCTTAATCCTGTATCGAATTCATCAACCTCTACTACCTTTTTCTTTACAGTCAATGATTCATAAATTATATCTTCATCAATCTTTGGTTTATCATATAATTTTTTTAATAATTCATAATTACCAATAGCACCATGCTTAATTAATTCTCCCATACCATTATTAAATTCACGTTCATTTAATGTCTCAATTGTATTAGGATCAATTAATACCATAAGTGGTTGTTTAAAGGCACCAATTATATTTTTTCTATCATGAAAATCAATACCAGTTTTACCACCAATTGATGAATCCATTTGGGCAAGTAGTGATGTAGGTATACCAATATATGGTAATCCTCTATATAATGTAGCAGCAACAAATCCAGTCATATCGCCTATTACACCACCACCAAGTGCTATAAGTAAATCACCACGTCTAATATCTTTATTTAATAATTCTTCACAAATATTAGCATATACATTAATATTTTTAGAATCCTCACCTGCAGGAATTACTACAAATTGAGTATTAAAAGATGAAAGTGAATTTAATACCTTTTCTAAATATAATAATGCGACATTTTCATCTGTAATGATAAATATATTTTTCTTTGTATAAACCTTTTTAATATAAAATTCTAAATTAGACAATATTTCATTTTCAATATAAATATTATATGAATGGTCTTTTAAATTAACACTTAACTCTCTCATTTTTCCATCTCTTTTCTCGTCTTTGTAGATTTTTTAAATAATTCCTTCATTTTTTCTTTATCATCATTTTTTATTGAATCCTTTAATTCATTTAATTCATATTCGAATTCTTCTATATGCTTAATTAAAAAATCTTTGTTTTCTAAAAATAATTCACACCATAAATTTTCGTTTATCATAGCTATTCTTGTTAAATCTCTATAGCTATCTCCAATATAGTTTTTAGTATCTATATTTCTATCTGCGTTAACTAAAGATACTGCAATAGCGTGTGCGAGCTGACTAGTAAAGCCTATCATATCATCATGCTTATAAATATCTATTACACTTATTCTTTTAAATTCTAAATCACTCGCAATATTTTTTAATATATTAATATATTTTTCATCTTCATTATCTATAGTTGTAATAATAAAATTAGCACCACTAAAATTAACTAATTCACTATACATTACACCTGATTTTTCTCTTCCTGCCATAGGGTGATGAGAAATATAAATTGCAGGTAAGGCCTTTAATTTTGCATCTATTACAAATGAATGCTTAACACCACAAATATCTGTAATTAGTTGGTTTTCGTTAAAATATTTATTATATTTATTTAAAAAAGCAATAATATCCTTAGGATATATACATAAAATAATTACATCTACAATTTTTATATAATCTATAGGATCTATTGAACCATCAATTATATATTTTTTCTCTTTTGCATAATTTATGGAATCTATATTTAAATCACTTCCATAAACTATATATCCTTTTTTACTTAGCTTATAAGCATAAGCTCCACCCATAAGCCCTAAACCAACAATTAATACTTTCATATAATCTCCCTATTTTTCTTTTCTAATAACACCAAATATAACACTATTAAATCCATACATTTTAGCAATTCTTAAAGGTACATATATCTTTTTAATGTTTTTAACCTTAGGAAATGCTAAATTTAAAATTTGATCTAATAAATCCGTATAATAGCTATCAGGATTTGAATACATTAAAAATGGTGTTGAATCTTCATTTACTAATTCTAATAATTTTTTACTCATTATATTAAGTGGATGAGTTTTTTTATCTTTTATTTCTAATACATTTTCCCCATTAAAGATTCTTACAATTCCACGTTCATTATTTTCTATTAAACCACCATTATATCTATAATCAGATACTAATATATCTTCTTTAGGTGAATATAATATTGAATATGAATTATTATCAATATAATCTAGGGCATTTATAACTGTATAATCTCTATGATTTTCTTTATTAAATAATCTTTCAGCCTCTAATGCTATATTCACTATTACATATCCAAATGATTTAGCTTTATATAATAATAATTTTTCATTATATTTTTCTTTTAATTTATTAATTATTAATTCATCTATATAATCATAGATAAAAAATATTCTATCATTATTTTCTAATGCTTTATCAAATGTTTTTTCAATTTGATTATAATCATATGTTATTTCAAAATAAGAATTTAAATCATATGACATACGAGAATATAATTTTTCAAGTGTAATATCATCACCAATTATATATTCTTCTTCACTATAAAATTTTACAACCTCAGGTATTACACTAATATTTGTATGAGTTACCTCTGTTATACCTGATGATAATAATGTTATTACTCTTGTTTTCATAAAATCACTCCATTTAATATTATAACATAATATTATGCTAAAAAAAGAAAAAATATGATTACAAATGTAAACAA
>CADBQV010000109.1 GCA_902796895.1 uncultured Erysipelotrichaceae bacterium
AAATATAACTCCAAGTATTGCAACTAATACATATAATATATTTCCTATATTATGAATGATTGGTCCTAAAATATTGGCATAAGCATTAGCTTTATATGCATCGTTGTTTAATTGATCATTTAATTTTGCAAAATCTTCTTTTGCTTTTTCTTCATGATTAAATACTTTTACAACCTTTTGACCATTCATCATTTCTTCAATGAAGCCTTCACATTCAGCAAGTGATTTTTGTTGTGCAATAAAGTATTTTGCAGAACCACCACCAACCTTTTTAGCAACATTTAGAATAACTATAGTAGCTATAACTATTGCAACACATAACCATACACTATAAGATAGCATAATTATAAATAACATAGTTACAGTTAAAATTGTTTGAGTAGCTTGAGGAAGTGCTTGAGTTACAAGTTGTCTAATTGCATCAATATCATTTGTATATGTAGACATTATTGCTCCACGTGGGTGTCTATCAAAATATGATATTGGTAATTTTTCCATTTTAGCAAATACATCTTTTCTTAAATCATTTAAGAATCCTTGACCCATTGATGCCATAACTTGTTGTTGAACAATTAAGGCACTAATAGATATACCATAGCATATTACTAATGCTATTAAATATTTTTGTAATAAATCTTTTACTGCATCATATCCATATGCAACACCTGGTAAAATTACTTCATTAATGATATTTGGCATAAATAATGATGCTATAATACCACCTGTTGCAGCAAGTAAAATACATATAATAATTATTATGAAATGAACTGGATATGCTTTAAATAAATATTTCATTAATCTAGAAAAAGTCTTCTTTTTATTGAATTTTCTAGTTGTTCCTCTCATTCTTGGCATATTATTCCACCTCCTTAGCACTTACATTATCAGTGCTCTTATTTTGTGTATAATAAACCTCTTTATAAATTTCATTATTCTTAAGTAATTCTTCATGAGTACCGATAGCATTTATTTTACCATTATCCATGATAATAATTTTATCAGCATCCTCAATTGATGAAACTCTTTGAGCTATTATAATTTTAGTTGTTGATGGAATAAATTCCTTAAATCCTTTTCTAATTTTAGAATCAGTTTTAGTATCTACTGCTGATGTAGAATCATCTAAAATTAAAATTTTAGGCTTTTTAAGAAGAGCACGAGCGATACATAATCTTTGTTTTTGACCACCAGATACATTTGTACCACCTTGAGTGATTTCAGTTTCATATCCCTTAGGGAATGTTTCAATGAATTCATCTGCACATGCTAATTTACATGCTTCTTTTATTTCATCTAATGTAGCATTTTCATTACCCCATCTTAAATTACTTTCAATAGTACCTTTAAATAATAAATTCTTTTGTAATACTACTGCTACACTATCTCTTAAAGCTTTAATATCATAATCTTTAACATTAACACCAGATACATATAAATTACCTTCAGTAACATCATATAATCTAGAAATTAAATTAACAAGTGATGTCTTAGATGAGCCAGTAGATCCTAATATACCTATAGTCTCACCACTTTTAATTTCTAAATTAATATCAGATAAAGCATAATTAGCTGCATCATCTTTATATTTAAATGATACATTTTCAAATTTAATTGAACCATCATTTATTTCATAAATAGGATTTTCTGGATTTAAGATTGTTGGCTTTTCTTCTAATACTTCTGTAATTCTCTTTGCAGATTCAATAGCCATAACTATCATAATTATAACCATTTGGAACATCATAAGTGCCATTAGTGATTGGAAACCATAAGTCATTAATGATTGGAATTGACCAATTGATAATTCATTAAATACCATTACAGGCTTTCCATCTACCATACTCATAGATGAATTCTTAACAATTAATGTAGAACCTATAAATAATATTAATACCATAATTACATTAACTGCTGCAGACATTAATGGTGATGCCATACCGATAATTCTTTCAACTATAGTAAAATCTTTCTTAAGATTATCAGATGTCTTATTGAATTTATTAATTTCATAATCTTCTCTTACAAATGATTTAACAACACGAATACCTGAAATATTTTCCTCAACACTATCATTAAGTGCATCATATTTCTTAAATACACGTTTAAATATTCTCATTGTAGATACCATCATTAGCATTAATAATGCTGCAAGTGCAATCATTACTACAACAAAGATCCATGCAAGTTGTGGTGCAATTACAAATGACATAATTAATGAAAATATAATCATAAGTGGTGAACGTATTGCAGTTCTTATAATTTGAATATAAGCATTTTGTACATTTGTAACATCTGTTGTCATTCTTGTTACTAAGCTTGATGCTTGGAATTTATCAATATTTGAAAATGAATAATTTGATATTGATTCATACATATCATGTCTTAAATTTCTTGCAAAGCCTGCAGCTGCCATTGCACTATATTTTCCTGCAAGAGCACCAAATAATAAGCTTAGCATAGCCATTACGACTAAAATAATTGAATATACAACAAGTAATTTATTATTAGAATCATTCATTTGATCCACTAATTTTGATGTCATGAATGGTAATATACATTCAAGTACAACTTCAAATGTGATGAATAAAACTGATAAGATACTTGCTTTTTTATATTCTCTTACACATTTAATTAATCTCTTTATCATATTTAATCCTTTCTTAAATTATTTTCAATTTTATTTAAAACACTAACAAACATTTCTAATTCTTCTTTTGAAATATCTTTTGTAAGCTTCTTTTCAAAATTCTCTAAGTCATTTAATAAAGCATGAGTATAATTTTTAGCTGTATCAGTTAATGTTAATTTTTTTAATCTTAAATCACCATCAACCTTTTCTCTTACAATGAGATTTTTCTTCTCCATTAAAGAAATTATGTTAGATGCAGTTGAACGTGTTATACCAAATTCACGTTCGATATCTTTTTGATAAACATCATTTTTAGATTTATCTATATATACTAATATAAATCCATTTGTACCAGAGATATTTTCAATTTGTTTAAGTGAATCTAGATTATCAACAACTCGTTTTATTTTAGTTGAAGTGCAATTTATTCTCTTTCCTATTTTTTCCATAATACCTCCTTAAATAATGTTTGATATAAAACATTATACTGATTTTAAAAATAAAATCAAGCATAGATTTAAAATATGTTAAATTATGTTTTAATTTATTATAAATTGCATACAATTTTTTTGTTTTTGTTTAAAAAAATGTGGAATTTAATTCCACATTTCGTAAATTAATTTTTAAATCTTTGTTTAATTTTTAATTTTTTAGTTTGAATATTTTTTCTAAATATTTCTTCATATTTATCAGATTCAAAGCCACTTTTATATACATATAAGATTTTACCTTCTGAAAATCTTAATTCATATAAATCTTTAAATTCATAAATCTTATTTAAAGTTTCATATTTTATATCACTTCTTTTAGGCTTACTATTTGTATTTGGGATAGTTGCAAAAAGTGTAACACTATGTTCTTTAAAATTATAATCATAGCTAACACCATTTTCACATATTTCTTTATTATTTAAAATTACCTTTTTTGGTAATTTTTTAACTTGTATTAATGTGACAATAAAATAAGCTATCGCAAGTGCTGCAATAGATGCACCAAATACTGTAAATAATGATGAATAAGATATCATACCAATTATTAATGTAAATACGCCACATGCAAGTACAAATATAATAAATAAATATCTACTTTTAAATTCCTTGGCAGCTGATTGAGAAAGCATTAATGTTGCTTCATCACCAGATAAAACTGTTTTATTATTTATAACCATATTAAAATATAATCTTTAAGATTAATTACTCCTTTTAAATTTGGCAGCAGCTACAGGATTCGAACCTGTGAATACTGGGGTCAGAGTCCAGGGCCTTACCGCTTGGCTAAGCTGCTATACAAAATGAATTATACAATAATTCAAAAATTAATACAATTATAAATTATTAAAACAAATACAAAAATTAGACCCTACAGGCACTAACCTATAGGGTCTATTATTACAATAATATTAATGAATCATTAACAACTTCAATCTTTCTATCTAATGCAAGATGATTTACTGCATCATCTAAAACCTGTCTAATAGGTTGTGTTACTGCATTAAATCCTAAAATATTGATTAATGTTTTATAACATCCATCACGCTTAATACCACTATTCTTTTCAACAATTGAATATATACCATCAATTAATTCATCAATATAAATATATTCAAATTTTCTATCAGAATTAGTTCTTAATCTAAAGCCTGATACCTTATCTGATAAAATAAAGTCTGATACCTTACGTAATTTTTTAGGTAATGCATTATTAACATCTTCTTTAATCTTATCAGAAGCACGAGCTTTATCCATAGCCTTAGCTACTTCTAAATATAAATATTCAATATGAATAGGTGCTTCTACTCTTATGATTTCTCTTACTAAATATTCTAAATCATAATTCTCAAGATATTTTTTACCACGTTCGGCACCAACTTCACGATATGGTTCGAAATTAAAGTCAAATGAATCGATAGATTTATCTTCTTTTAAGAATGTCTTTGCTTCATGCTTTTTCTCTAATGTTTCAGGATTTTCTAAAGCGTATCTTAATCTTTCTTGTTCTTCTTCTTTATTCTTTATCCAAGATGTAGTAAACAATTTAAAATATTTCCATCCTAAACGATTTAATAACATCTTTTCAAGACGATATTTATCAGTTAAATTGGCATTATAGCTATTTGAACCATCTGTCATGATAGCCATAATAAATTCACCGTCTTTTTTAACTGCTAAATCAATTTTGAAGCTTGAAGAACCGAAATTAGGGTATACTTCATATCCAAGTGATTCAACATATGCCTTTACATCCATAATTAAAGGAGTTGAATCCTCACTATAATTTTTAGCACCTATTACATTTTCAGCAAATTTTAAATAATCTCTTAATAAAATTACACCTTGTGCTTCAGTTTTTTCTTTAATATCTTCGCCTTTAATAGATGCGACAATTGATACATTATATTTAGCACGAGTAATTGCTACATTTAATCTTCTTTCACCACCTAAATTATTAAGTGGTCCAAATCTTTGATAGAATTTTCCTTCTTTGTTAAATCCATAACAAATAGAAAATATTATTCTATCTCTTTCATCACCTTGAACTGTCTCTAGGTTTTTAACAAAGAATGGTTCATCTAACGCATCATCAAAGAATCTATCATATTGTGGTTTTTTTCTTCTGTATTTATCAATCATAGATGCGATTAAATCGGCTTGAACATTTGAAAACGCAACAACACCAAGTGATTCTTTACTATTGTCAAAATGGTCAAATACCATCTTACAAATATATTCAGCCTCAGCAGGGTTTGTACGTGTTGCCATATCATAAATACCATCTTTAACATAATAATAATCAATACCAAAGCCTTCCTCATGTTGATGAGCCTGTGGAATAGTTATTAAATTACCATTATAGAATGCACCATTTGAGAATGTAATTAATTCCTCACTTCTTGATCTATAATGCCATTTTAAAGATGTAGTTTCAAATGTAGATGATGCTTTATCCAAAATTGATTCTAAGTCGTATTCAATTTCTTCTTCCTCTTGACCATTATCAAGTGTTGCATGGAAGAAATTAGTAGGAGGCATTTGTTTAGTATCGCCAATAACAATACATTGCTTACCTCTATAAATTGAACCTAAGGCATCTGATGCAAATATTTGTGATGCTTCATCGAATATTACACAATCAAATATTTCAAGCTCTGATGCTAAATATGTAGATACTGAAAGTGGAGACATCAAGAATACTGGTTTAATATCTAATACTAAATTAAATATTTGTTCAAGTAAGCTTCTAATTGGTAATTGTCTACGTAATTTAGAATATTCTTTTGTTAATATTTTAAATTCAGAACCTTCAAGGACATTATCATTAGGTCTCTTTTGACTTATTTTAGAGATAATAAAATCTCTATTAATACTTAAAATACTTTCATCTAATTCTCTAAAATCAGCAATTACTCTATTTTCATTTAATGAATTAAATTGAGTTAATAAATTAGATTTATCAATAATTGATTTAATCTTTTGTTCAATAAATGTTTTTCTATAAACATTAGCTATATCAGATATATTTTCTTCTGCATCTAAATATGAATTTAAGAATTCTAATGCTGATAATTCTTTTAATTTCTTTAAGCATACTTTAAGCTGTCCGAAATGGTTAAATAATATTCTTTCACTATCTAGGTGAAGTACTCTATTATATGCATCTTCTAATTTTTCATTATAAAAATCAAATTCACGTTTATCAAATATTGTTGATAATCTATTAAATGTTTTTGCTTTTAGCATTAAATAATTATAATCAATCTTTGAATTGATATATTCACTTTTTAAAATTGAATATTCTTCAAATGATAAATTTAAATCTTCAATATCATCAATAGACATTAATTCCTTTAATACTACATTTAAATTTAAGCCTTTAATATCACCAAGTAATTTAGATAAATTAGTACTAACCTCTTTAGCTAAGAATAAATTTCTCTTTAATGATTGGAATTCCATTAATTCCTTATCGATTTCTTCAAAAGTAGATTTAGTTTTTCTAAATTTATAGATTTCAGCTTCTACTTCTTTTAATTCTTTATTAAATAATTTACCTTTTTGATTACTCTTTCTATATCTATCTCTTAAGCTATCAATATTTTCTTTTAAAATAGCTTTATCATAAATATCGAATAAATTAGTCTTACAAATCTTTTGGAAATTAATATATTTTCTAATTAAATCCATAATTTTATAACGATATTTTTTATTTAAATAAAGTGGAGAATATGATGTTAATTTTGTTATTTTATCAATAATTAATGCTTTCTTTAAGCCATCTTTAACTGATTCAATATAAAGTCCATCATATTTAGCTAAAATATTAGCAAGTGTATATAAAATTTCAAGTGCGGCAATTGAATTATCTAAGTCAGTACCAAGCTCATACATCATGTAATTATCATCTACATTACTTAAACCATATAAGCTTGATTGTCTATAATCATAACCAATTGCTTCAGATAGACGTGAATATTTATCTAAGAAATCACAAGCCACATCCAAGTCATATAAATTATAATTATTAACATATAAATCAATACCATCCATTACTGCACAGTCAAGCTTTATATACATTGAATATAAATCAAGTAAGCATACACCAAGCTCTGGTATAATATCATGTAAATCATGCTCATATGTGCTTAAATTACCTTTTAGTAATGTATATTTTTGACTTAAGAATGTTGTTTTTAAGTCAATATTATATTTAGGTAATGTTGCAGTATTATATAAATTTTCAATAAATTCTTTTTTATTTGCTTTATTTGAATGTAATTCTATACCAAAATCTGATAAGTGAGCACGTCTTAAATTTTCAAATACGACATTTAATGCTGCTATTTTTTCAGATACGAATAATATCTTCTTTCCTTGTCCTAAAAGAGTAGCGATAATATTTGTAATTGTTTGGCTCTTACCAGAACCTGGAGGTCCTTGTAAACAAAATGATTTACCATTTGCTGCCATTTGAATAGCACCAAGCTGTGATGAATCACAATCAACTACAGGATATATAGGTTGATTTTCTGTAGCTATTAATCTATCAGTATCTCTTTCACCAAGTAATACTTGAATATTTTTATTAGATAAAACCTTTTCTTTATTATTCATGATATCTTGATACATACTCATTTTATAGAATGAATAAATACCCATAGACATACTTTGATCTAAAACCATATCTTCTGGTAATAATTCTTTAAGCTTATCAAAATATGTAGATAATGCTTCATCATTATATTGAGGAAGTTCAATATTATTCATAGTAGATAGGTAATATTTAAATGTAGGATTTAAAATAACATCATCCTCATATTGTCTTACACAAAAGCCACCTTCTGTTTGAAGCTCAATTGGAATTAAAAGAATTGGGGCAACATAATCTACGCCTTCTTCTTTATAATGAATAAAGCCAAATGACATATAAAGTGAGTTCATACCTTTTTCAATGATTGATGATTTAAAATCTTTATATAATGATTTTACTGTCTTATTAATACCATAACCATATTTATAACAAAATAATTGTTTTGGCTCTAGATATTTTCTTGCGATATCATATACAGTATCCAAGTCATATTTAAAAGGATCATCCTTTAAATCATCCTTATGAAATTCATTATGATATTGATTTAAAATGCCATCAACATCCAAAAAAGTAACATCCTTATAGCCTTTTATTGCTCTAAAGATTTCATCAATGTTTTTATTAACAATTGATAAAGTCTTCATACCAGTATCTCTGTAATTTAAAAGTCTATTTCTTTTACCTAAATCTAGCAATTGATTTGTAACAGCTAATAGCTTATCTATCATATCAACCACTCCTAACTTAAAAAAATGATTTATCTATTAGGTTAATTATAGCATAACCGGAAATAAATTTAAACAAAGTTTAAGAAATTAAATATAAAAATACATTTAAATGTATTTAAGCATTGCAAAAATCAAAATAAAGTATTAATATTTTATATGTTACAAGAAGGTGATATTTTGTTTTTAGCAAATAATTTATCAGTAATAGATATCCTACTACCTATTGGTTTAATATTATTAATTAGTAAAATGCTTGGCGTTTTTGCTAAAAAAGTAGGCCTACCTCAGGTTGCAGCAATGCTACTTACAGGCTTAATCTTAGGATTATTTTACCAATTTGTACCTGGAATTAAAGAATATATCATAACAGATAATGGTATTGATGGTATTAAATTTATTGCTGAAATTGGTGTAATTTTAATATTATTTAGTGCCGGTGTATCAACAGATGTAAAGCAAATAAAAGCTACTGGAATTAGTGCTTTAGTAATTACTGTGCTTGATGTAGTATTATCTATTGGACTTGGCTTTTTAGTTGCAGGATTAGTTCAAGGATTTGAAGGTGAAGTATCATTTATGAATGATACAAATGGTAATCCTATTTATGTATCTAAATTCTGGTCTAATATGTTTTATGGTGTAATATTATCTGCAACTTCTGTTTCTGTTACAGTAGCTACCCTAAAGGAAATAGGTAAGTTAAACACAAGAATTGGAACAACTATCGTATCTGCAGCTATATTAGATGATGTTATTGGTGTAATTGTCTTATCAGTTGTACTATCACTTGGTGCAGCAAAAACTGGTGTAGATTCACCAATTGCGATTACTACATTATTTAATAATATAGGTATTAATTCAATTGTATCAGTCGTAATCGCAACAATACTTTTCTTTGTATTTGTATTTATACTTGGTATATTAGTAAGAAAAATATTTAATCATCTTGAAAAGAAATATCCTCATCACAGAAGAATTCCAATTTATGGTCTTGCAATGTGCTTTATTCTAGCATTCGTATCAGATAAAATATTTGGTATTGCAGATATTACAGGTGCTTATTTTGCCGGATTAATATTATCAGGTAGAACCTCATCAAGCTATGTTGAGCGTAGAGCAGATATTGCATCATATATATTATTTACCCCTGTATTCTTTGCTAAAATAGGCTTAACTACTACTTGGTCTATGATTGATCCTTCATTCTTATTATTTGGCTTCTTATTCTTACTTGTAGCATTTGTAGGAAAAGGCTTTGGAGCATCAATTGGTGCAAGAATGACAAAAAACACATGGAAAGATTCAATTAGATGTGGTCTTGCGATGGT
>CADBQV010000110.1 GCA_902796895.1 uncultured Erysipelotrichaceae bacterium
GCTTAATATAGATAAATTAAATGAATTTGGTTGTGATACATCTTTAGGTATTAAAAGATGTGCTAATAATGAAATGCTTTATTTAAGACTTGTAAATACAGTTCCTTCAAATCAAGGCTTTAATGGCCTATATGATTCAATTAAAAATAATGATTTAGAAGAAGCATTTAAATATGCTCATGGCTTAAAAGGAATACTTGCTAATTTATCAATTACACCAATACTTAAACCAGTAGAAGAAATAACAGAACATTTAAGAAATAAAGATAATATCGATTATGAGCCTTATATAAAAATTATTGAGGATAATAGATTAAAATTAGAAGAATTAATAAAATAATATTTAATGGAGTTTTAAATGAAAATTGTAGTAATTAATGGAGTTAATCATAAAGGATCTACATATCACATTACACATGAATTATTAAATAAATTAGATGGTGAAATAAAAGAATTCTTTTTACCTAAGGATTTTGATGAATTTTGCCTAGGCTGTACTAATTGTTTTAAAAAAGGTGAAGAATTGTGTCCTCATAGATTAAAACTTGAACCAATTGAAAAAGCTTTAATAGAAGCTGATTTAATAATACTTGATAGCCCTGTTTATGTATATCATGCAACAGGACAAATGAAGGCACTTTTAGATCATTTTGGTTATATGTGGATGGTTCATAGACCTAAAAAAGAGATGTTTTCAAAACAAGCAGTTGTTATATCTAGTGCTGCAGGTGCCGGTATGAAATCATGTATGAAGGATATGGCTGATTCATTGTTTTTCTTTGGTGTAGCTAAAACATATAAAATTGGTTATGCAGTTAAAGCTACATCATATGACATGATAGATTTAAAAATAAAAAAGAAAATAGAAAAAAAGACTTTAAAAATTTCTAAAAAAATAAATAAGAAATATGGTAAGGTAAAACCAGGATTAAAAACTAAAGCATTTTTTTTTTTTTTTCATTTATTACAAAAGAATGGTTGGAATCCAATAGATAAAGATTATTGGAATGAATTAGAATGGACAAAAAAGAAGCGTCCATGGAAATAGAGGTATAAAATGAAATTAATAGATAGCTTTTCAATAGATCATAGATATATCATACCTGGTATATTTGTAAGTAGATTAGATAATGTAGGTGATAGTATAATAACTACATATGATATAAGATTAAAAAGACCAAATGTAGAACCTGCAATAGATACACTTGCGATGCATTCACTTGAGCATATAATTGCGACATACCTAAGAAATAATGATGATTGGAAAGATGATATAATTTATTGGGGTCCTATGGGATGCTTAACAGGTTTTTATTTAATATTAAAAGGAAATAGATGTCCTAAGGATTTATATGATTTAATACTAAATGCATTTTTAGAAGTTAATAAATATAATGAAGTACCTGGTGCAACAGATAAAAACTGTGGTAATTATTTATTACATAATTTAGCTATGGCAAAATATTATGCCAATGAATTTGCAAATTATTTAAAAAATAATAAAGATAATCCTTTAATTTTTGAATATCCAAAGACTAAAAGATTAGTTACAAATGATGGTAATAATTTTTATGATTCATAATTTTTGAGCTATAAAACGTTTAAGTTTTTATAGCTCTTTTATATTTTTAAATATAAACTTGAATTAATATTAATTGCTAGTATAATAAAGTAACAGGTGAATATTAATGAAATTATCAGAAGAGAAAAAACAAGAATTAGAAAGTATATATCAAAGCTTTTTATATAATGATAAAATATTAAAAATGAAAGAAGTAAGTATGCATAGAGGCTCTAATGCCTATATTCATTCTTTTAAGGTTGCAAAGCTTGCGATAAAAAGAGCTTTAAGAAGAAAAAAAGAATTAGATTTAAATTCTATTTTAATCGCATCAATATTACATGATTATTATTTATATGACTGGCGTATTGAAAGAAACATGAAAAAGCATCATGCAAAACGTCACCCATTTATTGCATCAGAAAATGCCAAGCGTGATTTTTTAGTTAATGATTTCATACTTGATATAATAAAACAACATATGTGGCCTTATAATTTTAGATTATTTCCAAGAACAAAAGAATCAAGAATAGTTAATAATTCTGATAATACAGTAGCATTTAAAGAAGCTATAACTAGTAAGAAATATAAATCAAAAAGAAAAGATAAATACTTAAATTTAATAAAAACATTATTTTAATTTTTTGCCATGAATATAATAAATCATGGCATTTTCTTTTTTTATAGTAGATTAATTTTATGTATAATGGTAAAATAAAAAAAAAGGCTGTACTACCAAGGAGCTGATAGTATGTACGATTATTCAAATTTTATAGACGTATTAAACAAAAGCACTACATCATATAAAGAAGCAATTGGTTTAATTAAAGATGAATTTCATCTAGGTAAATTAGATGTTATAAATAAAGAGACATCTAATAAGTTTGAATATGTTATAGATGAATTATATAATAAAAAACCATTTATGACATATGATGATGGTATATTTGAATATAATGTTTATAAAAATAGAGATGATCATGAATATTCAAAAGAAGAATTAAAGGATATCTCATTTGTATTAAGATTACTTGTAATGTGTCATAAAAATTATTTGTCTAGCCAAAAAGCAATTGATGGTGAATTTATAAGCTTTAATACTAAATTACCAAATACTCATGGTTATATGAAAAGGCTTGGTGAATTATGTCAAAAATATAATATGAAGGATTATAATTCATATTTTATTAACATTAAAGGCTTTGGATTAATAAATAGACTTTATAATAATGAAGTTGGCGATATGGCTATAGTTTATTATGCCAATAAATTAAAAGAATTTATAGAAGATGATGAAGCATTAGGTCATTTAGGTGGCGATAATTTCGTTGCGTTTATAAAAAAAGAAAGACATGATGAATTTATTTCACTTGTAACATCAGTATATGTTGAATTAAAAGTAAATAATGTTAAAGCTTCACTACATTTAATTGGTATAGTAGGATATTTAGATATAGATGATTCTATAAAAGATTTTAGAGAATTATTAACTAAATCATCTATCGCATGCCAATACGCAAGAGCGACTAAAAAATTAGTTGTTAAATTAACTTTAGAATTATATGATATGGTAAATTCAATAAAAAATATTGAAAATACCTTTAAAGATGAACTAAATTCAGGTAATTTTATAGTATATTATCAACCTAAATTTGATATCGACAGTGGAAAAATTGTAGGTGTTGAAGCATTATCTAGATGGGTTAATAAAGGTAAAGTAGTACCACCATCTATGTTTGTACCTATACTTGAGAAAAACGGTGAAATCTTAGATTTAGATTTACATGTGCTTGAATGCTTATGCAGAGATATTCATAATTTTAGAAATATGGGTCATAAAATAGTACCTGCATCATGTAATTTATCAAGACGTGATTTTGAAAATGAAGATTTAGAAGATAGAGTTATTAATATAATAAAAAAATATAATGTAAAATCAGAAGATATAGTAATAGAAGTAACCGAAACCACAAATCTAGAAGAAAAAGAAAGATTAGCTAGATTCATTAATACGATGAATGAGAATGGAATTTTTACTTCAATCGATGATTTTGGTACTGGTTATTCATCTTTATCTGTATTAAGAGATTTTAAAGTAAATGAAATAAAAATAGATAGATCATTTATTAATAGAGAAGCATTAAATGATTCTGATGAAATAATATTAGGTTCTATAATAGATATGGCTAAAAGATTAAATATAA
>CADBQV010000111.1 GCA_902796895.1 uncultured Erysipelotrichaceae bacterium
GATTTAGAAATAGGTATAATAGATGGAAAACAAGAATTATATGATTTCTTTTTGGGTATAAATTAAAAGGAATAATATGGAAAATATCAATAAGGTAGTTAAAGAAAGAGTCAATCATTTAAAAAGTAGCAATAAAGATTTTAAAGCTATAATGGATGGCATGTTTTTAAATAAAAATAATATATTTGCTGAAACAAATGATGGCTATAAAATAACTAAATATACATATGGTGATTTAGAAAATAAAATTAATGATATAGCTTATAGCATTAATAAATTATATCCAGACTTATTAGATTCTTATATAGGTATTATGCAAGAATCAACAATAGAATGGACATATATCTTTTTTGCAATAATTAAAAGTGGTAATAAACCATATTTAATTAATCTAAAGCATCCAAAGAAATTAATTAATTCACTATTAAAAAGCTTAGATATTAAATATTCTATAGGTTTAAAAGATTTAGAATATGATACATTATTTATTAATTTAAATGACTTAAATTTAAAATGTGAAAATGATTATAAATTTAATTATGCTAATGAAATGGCACTATCTACAAGTGCTACTACGATGAAAGAAAAAATAATCTTTTATAGTGGTAATGAAATAGCTAATCAAATATTAAATTGTGAAGGAATATTAAAAGAAAATAAGCAAATAAAAAAGCATTATAAAGGCTATTTAAAACAATTAGTATTCTTACCTTTATATCATATCTTTGGTTTTATGGCTACATTCATGTGGTTTTCATATTTCGGTAGGTGTATGGTATTTTTAAATGATTATTCAAAAGATACTATATTAAATACTATTAAAAAACATGAAGTAACTCATATATTTGCAGTGCCTCTATTTTGGAATACAATAGAAAAAACAATTAATGCTGAGTTAAAACAAAAAGATATTAAATTACAAAATAAATTTAAAAAAGGTCAAAAATTAACTATACTTTTACAAAAATTATTTAAATCATATGGCATTAATAAATCTAAAAAAATAATGAAGGATATTACAAATAATTTATTTGGTAAAAGCGTAATGTTTTGTATAAGTGGTGGATCTTATATTAAAGATTCTACATTATATTTAATTAATTCACTTGGATATCCACTATATAATGGATATGGAATGTCTGAAATAGGTATTACATCAGTGACACTTGGTGGAATAAATGATAGACTTAAAAATTCAATTGGAAAAAGATTTGGTTCTGTTGAATATAAAATAGAAAATAATCACCTATTTGTTCGTGGTACATCTATAAGCCATAAAATGAAAATAGATGGTGTTATTTATAATTACAAATTAGAAGATTGGTTTGATACATCTGATATTGTTCATGAAATTAATGATTATTATTATATAGACGGAAGATTTGATGATTTATTTATTTCAGCTAATGGTGAAAATATCAATCCTGATTTAATTGAAAAAGAATTTAATTTAGATAAGGCTGAAAATATATCAGTAATAGATATAGATAATAAATTATCATTAATAATTCAAATAAATGAATACTTACCTAAATCATCTATTGATAATATATATAATGATGTAATAAATATTAATAATAAACTTGATATGACACATCGTGTTGAAAAAATCTATTTTACATATAATCCAATTAAAAATAGTGAAGCTATAAAGGTATCAAGACAATATCTAAAAGCTAATTTAAAAAATAATAATATTACATTAATTAATTATGAAAATATTAAAGAATCAAAATTAAATGTTGATTCAAATATCTTATTAAAGGTTAAAGAATGTATGGCAAATACATTATCTATAGATATTAATGATATTAAAGATACTGATAATTTCTTTTTTGATTTAGAAGCATCATCACTTGATTATTTTGATTTAATTTCTAAAATTAATGATACATTTGATATTAAATTATTATTTGAAAATCAAAATCTACAAACAGCTATTTCTATCGCAAAAGAAGTAGAAAGAGTATTATCATTATGATAATTTTATATATTATTGGTTATATATTTGCTTGGCCAGTACAATTTATATTTTTTAAAAAGAAAGTATATTATGAGGATAAAAAGGATACAAATAGAAAAGTTAAAGGTGGAGCTTTAATTATATCTAATCATAAAAGCTTATTTGATTTTATGATGTCTATGTTTTTATTCTATTTTAAAAAATTATATTGTATCATGTCTGAATTAATATATTCACATGGACCAATTTTATCTTTACTTACTACCGTTATGGGTGGTATAAAAACAGATAGAAAAAAATATGATTTTTCATTTATTGATAAATCAGTTAATTTATTAAATAAAAATAAATTATTAATGATTTATCCCGAAGGAAGAATCAATAAAGAAAATAGCTTAGCTAAATTTCATCCTACATATATTTTAATTGCTTTAAAATCTAATAAGCCTATAATTCCTATCTATACTGATGGTAAATATAGCTTATTTAAAAGAACAAGAGTAGTAATTGGTAAAAAAATATATTTAAGAGATTATACAAATAGCTTAAATCCAGATAAAGAAGAAATTGAAAGATTAAATAATATTATCAAAAACAAAATTAATGAATTAAAAAGAATATATCAAAATAAATTAAATGATGAATTATACCCTAATAAAGGCCTACACTTTAAATATTTTTCTAAGGACATGGGAAGAATATTAACATTTATATTAAATGGATGGTATCGCCTAAAAGTATTTAATAAGGGAAGACATAAAAAGAATTTAAAAATTAAGGGTGGTGCCGTGGTATTTGCCAACCACACATCTTTTGCTGACCCACTACTTACAATAAATGCATATTGGCGAAGAAGAATATATATAGTTACTGCCGAAGTCTTATTTGATGGTCATCCTAAAAGATCTAAGCTACTTGAAAAAATAGGATGTATAAGAGTAGATAGAAACACAAATGATATTGATGCTTATAAAAAGATAATAGATGTACTTAAGGCAGGAAATATCGTTGTAGTATTCGGTCCAGGACATATCGATGTAGGTGAGAATGAAGATTATAAGGATGGTGCTGTACTATTCGCATCTAAAGCAAAAGTACCAATTTATCCTATATATATTTGTAAAAGAGAAAAGAAATTCGAAAGATTTAAATTAATATGTGGCGAAAGATATGATATCGATTATTCTAAGAGATTAAAGGAAGAAGATGTAACTAAAATAACTAATGATTTAAAGAATAAAATAATGGAATTAAGGGATAATTATAAAGATGGCAAATTTTAGTTTGAAGGATGCAAAATATGCAGATATAATTAGAGTTAAAATAAGAGATGATTATTATCATTATGGCATATTTGAAAATGAAAATTCAGTATATGAATTTGGTTCTGCCAAAGATGCATTTAAAACTGATAGTAAGGATATAAGTGTTATTAATGTTACAATTAAAGAATTCTTAGATGGTAAATTCTTAGAAGTAAGAGAATATTCATTAAAAGAAAAATTTAAAAAGAATAAGCCAGATATTATAATAAAAAAAGCCAAGGAAAGACTTGGTGAAAAGGGATATAATATTATATCTAATAATTGCCTACATTTTGTAAATGAATGTGTATTTAATAAAAAGGATGTAAAATGATTGGAAGGAATAAAAAATCCTTCCTTTTATTTATTTTAAATTGTAAAAGTTTTATTTATTATTTATAATAAAATAAAGGTGATTAGCAATGAAGAAATTAAATGTAATTATAAAGGATAAAAACACATTAGTATTAAATGAAGAAGGTAGTGTTGGTGATTTAATTGATTTAACTGAATTAAAATCAGTTGATTTAACTAATATTGAATCACAAATAGATGATAATAAGGATAAATTATATAATCAAAAATTAGATTTATATATTAATAACAGCAAAAAAGAATTTATGCTTGAAAAAGAAAATGCATTAAAGGATTTAAATAATCAAATTGATGAATTAAAAAAAGAAATAGAAATTGAAAAGAATAAAAATATAGATGCATTAAAATTAAAAGAATTAGAATTAAATAATAAATTTAAAGAATATGAAATAAAAGAAAAAGAAAAGGTATCTTTATTAATTAACGAAAAAGAAGAAAAAATCAAAAAATTAGAAAATGAAATAAATGAATTTAATTTAAAAAAGGAATTAGAAATAAAAGATAAATTAAATGAAAAAGAATTAAATATTATAAAGCTTAATTCTGAAATTAAAAACATTAAAGCTAATGCCTTATTAAATGAAAAAAGAATCAAAGAAGAATTTGATTATAAAATAAAAGGTAAAGATGAAGAAATAGCATTTTATAAAGATTTTAAATCAAAACAATCAACTAAAATGCTTGGTGAAACATTAGAGCAACACTGTGAAATATCATTTAATTCTATCAGAATGACAGCATTTCCTAATGCTTATTTTGAAAAGGATAATGATGTTGTTGAAGGAACTAAAGGAGATTTTATCTTTAGAGAAAAAACAGATGATGGTATTGAATTTTTATCAATCATGTTTGAAATGAAAAATGAAGCTGATTTAACATCTACAAAGCATAAAATATCAGATTTTTTCGATAAATTAGATAAGGATAGAAAAAATAAGAAATGTGAATATGCCATTATAGTTACAACACTTGAGGCAGATAGTGAATTATATAATAATGGTATTGTAGATGTATCATATAAATATCCTAAAATGTATGTAATAAGACCACAATTTTTTATTCCTATTATTACACTTTTAAGAAATTCAGCATTAAATAATATTGAAACATTGAGAGAATTAAATGTCATAAGAGAACAAAATATCGATATATCTAATTTTGAAGATAATATGAATGAATTTAAAGATAAATTCTCTAAAAATTATGATTCAGCAGTCTTACATTTTTCTAAAGCAATTGAAGAAATAGATAAAAGTATTTCTCATCTACAAAAAATAAAGGATGAATTATTAACAAGTCAAAATCAATTAAGACTCGCAAACGATAAAGCACAGGATTTAACTGTTAAGAAATTAACTAGGGGAAATCCTACAATGAAAAAAATGTTTGATGATATTAAAAAGGACTAATATATGGATATAATTGATCAAAGAATAAAAGATGAAAAAAGAAAAGAAGAAATGATTCGTTCTGAAATATTATGTCATAAATTTAATATGGCAATACCTTATAGTAGTGAAGCTAAAAAATATTTAGATGAATTATTAGTTAATGGATATAATAACAGTACTATAAAAGCACCAATATATATTAATAGAGCGAATAATATTTATATTGGTAAAAATTGTTCAATTCAACCATATTTTAAAGCTATGACATCAGGTAAGATTTATATTGGAAATAATGTAATGATAGCAATGAATGTATCACTTATATCAAATAATCATAATTTATACGATAGATTATTATTAGAAGTCAAACCAGTAAAAATATTAGATAATGCCTGGATTGGGGCAGGCGCTATAATATTACCTGGAGTAACTATAGGAAAATATGCAGTAGTAGGTGCCGGAAGCGTAGTAACAAAAGATGTCTTAGATTATGAAGTAGTAGCAGGAAATCCTGCAAAAGTAATAAAAACATTAGATAAAGAAAAATTCAAGGAGGCTTAAATGGAATACGTTAAACCAGTAATTACAGATGAAGAAATAGAAATTGAAGATATTGTATTGGTATCATCTTTTGACGAAGGATTTATTGATGATAGCCAAGGTATAAGCATTATATAGGGGGATAAAATATGAAAATAAAAAAAGTAATACTTGCAAGTGCTTTAATATTATCTGGCTTATTATTATCTAATGTTACTACTATAAATGCTATCGAAGAATTAGAGTTACCATCAATAATGAGGAAGTTTGAAGCAATACATGCTGAATTTAATAAAGTTTCAAACGCAACGTCTTATACTGCAAAATATAAAGCAGATAATGATTCAACTTATAAGGATTTAGATAACGAATTAGTAAGAATAAAAGATGACAAGGTTATAGTAGATGTTGTAGGATTAAAAGAAGGATATTATAATGTAAAATTAATCCCTAATGTTGGCGATGAAATAGAATTAAGAGATATTGAAGTTTTTTCTGATGATAGATCAGGATATGCACATTTTGGTTATAACGATGGTATTGGTGCATATAAAGATGATGGAACACTTAAGGATAACGCAACTGTATTATATGTAACAGAAGATACAAAAAATAACCCAATAACTTATAAAAATAAAACATATAATAATTTTGTTGATCTATTAACAAAATCAGAATCTAAAGATCCACTTGTTATAAGATTTGTAGGAAAAATAAGTGCCGCAACATGGAAAAAAATTGATTATAAAAATAATATTAATGTTGGTGAATCTACAGTAGAAAAGCTTGCAGAAAATTTTTATGATATAAATATAAAAGATTCTACAGGAAAAAATTCATTTTCATACACAGGAAGTAGCTATTCTTTAGATGAAGATCAATTAATAGATGGTAACTATAATGAATTAGATACAACTCAATATTCAAAATTAAATAATTTAAATTCTAAATTGTCTATATCTAAAGAAAAGAAAACTAAAAGTGGTATTTCAACTTCAGTTAATAACTATGATTCTTGTTGGAATGATTGCCAAATAAAAAGTATGGATTATGTTACACTTGAAGGAATTGGACTTGATGCTGAAATATTCCAATGGGGATTTACTGTTAGTAATTGTAATTCAATTGAAGTTAAAAATTTAACATTTACTGATTACCCAGAAGATGCTATAGGTATTCAAGGAAACAATAGTGATGCATCAGTATATGGAAATTATTGGATTCATAACTGTACATTTAATCAAGGTAAAAATTATTGGGATCCTACATATGAACAAGATAAGCATGAAGGTGATGGCGCTACTGATTTTAAAGGTGGTCATGGACTAACAATTTCTTATTGTAAATATAATGATACACATAAAACATGCTTAATTGGCGGAGATGATAAAAATTTACAAAAAGATATAACATTACATCATAATTATTATTTAAATGCAACATCAAGAATGCCACTTGTAAGACAAGCTAATATTCATATGTATAATAATTATTATAAAGGTATTGAATCAGCTGGATTAAGCTCAAGAGCAAAATGTAATGCCTTTGTAGAAAATTGTTATTTTGAAAATGGCAAAAATCCATTAGTCATTGTTCCAAAATCAGATAAATTAAATGAAGGAACTATTGGCACATCAATAAAGGCAGTGGGAAATATTTTTGCTGGTGATTATACACTATCTACTAATAAGAGTGATGGATATAATTATGATCACGATGGAATTTATTATGTCTCATCTACAACTGAAGCAACATCACAAAATGTCACATCACAAACATTAACAAGAGATACACAAGTTGAAAAAAGTCGTATGGTTGGTTATATAGATTATGCTAATTTTGATACAAATTCAAGTATATTTTATTATGATGATGTTAAGCATGAATCAAATGTAAAATTAATGCATAATGCAACAGAAGTACCTGAATTTTGCAAAAGATATTCAGGTGTAAAGTTTGAAGAAACAGAAGAAACAATACTTAGATTAGGATATCAAATAGGTACATATACTAAAGATAATAGTCAATATTATGCAGTAAGATTTATTGGTAAAATTAATTTTAGTGACGAATTTGAATTATCAGATGTTGATAAAATAGTATTTAATTTCAAAATATATGATAATGATGATAATTTGGTTAAAGAAGTATCAAATGTAAGAATAGAGAGTATGTATAATGTTTTATATTCGTCAGATAATAATGTTGTTGCACCTAGAATAAATAATACAAAATATTTCTATCAAATAATTAATAATATAACACCATCTCAAAATGGTTATAAAATTAAAGCATTTGTTCGTATTACAGAAGAATATGATATAAGTGATGAAATAGAATACGTGGTAGATGTATTATGAAAAAATATATTTTAATATTATCTATATTTTCTTTATTATTAGTATCTTGTAATAAAAAGATAGATAATGATAATAATGAAACTAAAACAAATGATACAACTACATCACCAAATACAAATAACAGCGATATTATAGATGATACTACAACACCAAAAAGTGATAGTAGTGAAACTACAGATACAATATCAATATCTTGGGAAGATGAAATACATTGGGGATAGGAAAATGAAAATTAATTTTAATGAATTAGAATTTGAAAAGAAAGATAATTTTAATGGTGGTAATTTATATTACCTAGTTAAAACATATAATGATGGCTTAAACAAAATAATGTATGGTAAATTAGTTCCAAATGCTTCAATAGGAATTCATACTCATACTGATTCATCAGAAATCATATATGTAATATCAGGAAGTGGTATTAATATATGTAATGGAATTGAAGAAAGATTAAATGCAGGTGATTCACATTACTGTAAAAAAGGTGAGACACATACATTTATTAATGATGGAAAAGAAGATTTAATATTTTTCGCAACAGTAGTTAAGCAATAAAAAATAAGCGATAGCTCATGGTTTTGAGCTATCGCTTATTTATTTTAAATTGTTATTTTTAATAAATTTAATAAATTCTTCCTTGCATACTGGTCTAGAATAATAAAAGCCTTGAATATAATCTATATCCATATCTAGAGCTTTATTAATACTATCTAAATCCTCAATACCTTCTAATACAATTGATAAATTTAAGCTTTTAATCATTTCAATTATTTTACTAATAACTAATTTAGCTTTATCATCATTGAAATATGAATTAACAAGTATTCTATCGAATTTAACAATTTCAACTGGCATTTCAATAATATAATTTAAATTTGAATTACCAGTACCGAAATCATCAAGTGAGAATTCTACACCATATTCTATTAATTTATTCATATTTTTAAGCATTATTTGCTTTAAATTAGTAGAAGCAGTTTCAGTGATTTCTAAATTAATATTACTTGGTTCAATATTATATTCTTCCATAATACTAATATATCTATCAGCTAAATTTGGATTACCACATTGAATTACTGATAGGTTTACTTCAATATAATTCATATTAAGTGAATTTAAATTATTTTCTTTAATGAATTTACATACATGGACAAATACCATTTCACCAAGTGTTGAGATTAAACCATTCTTTTCAGCTATTTCAATAAAAGAAGAAGGATAGATGATATTTCCATCATCATCTTTTATTCTTATTAATGCTTCAGCTGCAGTAAATCTATTATCCTTTTTAGAAAATATAGGTTGATAATATACTTCAATTAAATCCTTATCAATGGCATTTTGTAATACCTTTGCCATCTTTTTAGCTTCTTCAATTTTATCAATTGTTGATTTATCAATATAATTGATTTGATTTTTAAGTGAAATAGTCTTTTTATCAATTAATTCAGTCATTATATCGTTAAATCCTTCATAATTCTTTAATATTGAAGAATCTTCAAATAATATAACCTTTAAATCAAATACATTTTTATAATCATGCTCGTATTCAGTTTCTTTTATACGTATGTCTAATAAATTAAAGAAGTCTTTAGTTGTCGAATTTCTAATTAATATGATAAATCCATATTCATTTTTGAATGTTAAATATGTATTTCTAGATGAAAATAGCTTATTATTAGTAAAGCTTGATAATATATTAGATAAAAGTACAGTAGCTTTAGCTCTTTCTTGATCATTTTGTGATTTATTTTCAAGCATTATATAAACTATCTTAAAATCAATTTTTGATTCATAAAAATCAGTCATACATTCTTCAAGTACTGAGAAATTAAATATTGATGTTTCACTATCAATAGATAAGGCAGGGTTTTCTAAATTAACATAAATTATTATTAATGCAGCTGCAGATGCAAATCCTACAACTAAAATATATTTGAAGAAGAATTGAACTAATGCAGCTAAAATCCAAAATATCATCCATATTAAAAGAGAATCTCTTTTTCCTTTTGATAATACTTTGCTGTTTAATATAACATATATAATTGTTGTTATGATAAATATGCCAGTTGTGATATAGCATATATATGCAGAAGTACCTTCAGTATATAATTCTTTATCAGTAACTACGAATTTTAAATCATACATGAACATTAATATACCTGATGCTATAATCAATAAAATTATTATTGAATATATTACCCATCTAATTTTAAGATTATATTTTAATGCACCATTTACTGCATATATTAAGCCCATCGATGATTCAATTACTAAAAATACTAAATATAATTTACATAAAAATATTGTTAAATCATACGAGAATAAATCTTGATGCAATATACATTCAATTGAAAATATATCTAAAAATAATAAAAGGAAGGTTGCAAGGGATACAAGCAAGAATAAAAAACCAGACTTTAATGTTAATCTTTTTTGTGCTAAATAAAATGAAGCAATTATCAAGATTATAACCATTCCGGCTGTTTGAAATGCTATAAACATTATATCCCTCCCCTCGTTTTTCTTCATTTTATCATTATTTTTTAAAAAAAGATATATAAATATATTATTGTCATTTTAAGAAAACGTTTATTAATGATAAAAAAATGAAATTTTAAATATATTAATTAATTAACAAAATATGGCAATATGTTGAATATCTAATGTAATTTTGTTATAATTTAGTCAAGATAACGACAAATAAAATTAATATGTGATAATATTTTATCGTTAAATTTTTTATAATAAGGAGAAACAAAAATATGAAATTATCACCACTTCAAAAGGAAAGATACAATTACAAGCCAAAATTACCTGGCATGTTAAGATCAGGTATCGAAAACATTTGTGTTAAGGAAGGACTACCTACAAAATCAGTAGCAGATCAAGAAAAGATTAAAGAATTATTCCCTAATACATATGGAAAGAATGAAATTACATTTGAAAAAGGTAAAAATACAGCAAAAGCTAAAAAACAAGTAGTAGGTGTTATTTTATCAGGAGGACAAGCTCCTGGTGGACATAATGTTGTTTGTGGATTATATGATGCACTTAAAGCTACAAATAAGGATAATGTATTATATGGCTTTAAGGGTGGTCCATCTGGTTTAATTGACGATGATTATGTAATTTTCGATGATGAATTTATTAATAAATATAGAAACACTGGTGGTTTCGATATTATTGGTTCTGGTAGAACTAAGCTTGAAACAAAAGAGCAATTTAAGGTTGCTGAAGAAGTATGTAAGAAGCATGGTATTACTGCAATTGTTATAATTGGTGGTGATGACTCAAATACAAATGCTGCAGTTTTAGCTGAATATTTTGCAGCTAATAAATCAGGTGTTCAAGTTATTGGTTGTCCTAAAACAATTGATGGTGACTTAAAGAATGATGATATTGAATGCTCATTTGGTTTTGATACTGCAACAAAAACTTATAGTGAATTAATTGGAAATATCGAACGTGACTGTAATTCAGCTAAGAAATATTGGCATTTTATTAAGGTTATGGGACGTAGTGCTTCACATGTAGCATTAGAGTGTGCACTTGAGACTCAACCTAATATTTGTTTAATTTCTGAAGAGGTTGCAGCTAAAAAGATGTCTTTATCACAAATCGCAAATTATATTGCTGATTCTGTATGTACAAGAGCTAAATTAGGAATGAACTTTGGTGTTGCAATTATTCCTGAAGGTGTAGTTGAATTTGTTCCTGAATTCTCTAAATTAATTGCTGAAATTAATGA
>CADBQV010000112.1 GCA_902796895.1 uncultured Erysipelotrichaceae bacterium
TGACACAGATTTACTTGGTGAATATACAGGTGCTGGTGTAATCTTCGGTGCTACTGGTGGTGTTATGGAAGCTGCAGTTAGAACAGCTTATCATATCCTAACAGGAAAAGAATTAGAACCAGTTGATTTCGAACCAGTAAGAGGATTTAAAGGTATTAAATCTGTTACATTAGATATTTTAGGTCAAAAATATAATATCGCAGTAGCTTCAGGCATGAAAAATGCTAAAGTATTACTAGAAGATATTAAAGCTGGTAAATCACCATATCAATTTATAGAAATCATGGGTTGCCCAGGTGGATGTATCAATGGTGGTGGTCAACCATATGTTAAAGAATTATTCTTACCTAATGAAGATGATGATATCTTACAAACTTACATGCAAAAGCGTGCTTCAATCTTATATAATGAAGACAAATTAAAAGTAGTAAGACGTTCTCATTTAAATAAGGATATTCAATTATTATATAAAGATTATTTAAAAGAACCAGGTTCTCATTTAGCTCATAAGCTATTACATACATCTTATAATGATAAGAGAGAAAAATATCCTAACATTCATGAAGAAGGATTCTTAAATCAAAGTAAATAATTATAATTGGCTAGATTAATTTCTAGCCAATTGTTTTATTATTTAAACTAATATGTTATAATCTATTTGTGTTTTGGGAGGTATTTATGATTAAAGAAAATATCAACAAATTAGAACAAATATTAAATTATCATTTTAATTTAGAAAATTATATAGATGAATCATTTAATGCTACAAATGATATATTAATATATTATGGAAATATATGTATTACAAATACTATTAATGAATTCTTAAAAAAAGAATTTTTAGAAGAAGATAATAAATTACCATTTGATATCGATTATTTAGAAAATATTAAAAATAAAATATTAGATGATAATTATTTGAAATCAAGAATTATAAATTTAGATATTAATTCATTGATGATGAAAGACGTTTCTTTTCCTAATCTATTTAAATCATTAATTGGTTCTATTTATTTAGATATGAATCAATTATTTAATGAAAAATTATATAATATTATTTTAAATTTATTAGATTTAATTAATGAATGTCCTAAATATATTGATTATATTGAAAATAATTATAATTTAGTCCTAGATTGGAATAAAAAGAAGAAAAATAATAATATCAAAATTAGTTTAGAAAATGATAATGATTTAATTATTGCTAAAATAAAGGTTGATAATATAGATAATGAATTTATTTCAAAATCTAATAAATCTATCTATGCAATAATTGATGCAGCAAATAAATTATATAAATATTTAGAAGATAATAATTTATTAATTAAAATGGTAGATGAAGTAGGATATGCAGAAATTGATAAAGCTATCAATCAGCTTCAAGATCTATATGTAAAAGGATATATTCAAGAGCCAGTATATAAAATATCATTAAAGGGTTCAGTAAACGGAACTGATATTTGGAAATGTAGAATAATGATAGAAGGAATAAAAGAAACATTTACTGCAGAAGATACTTCTAAAAAGACTGCAAAGCGTAATGCGGCATATGAAATGGCTAAATATTTATTAAAATAGGAACTTTGTTTCCTATTTTTTTAATTTTGTGATATCATTAATATGGTGGTAGTATGAACGATTTAGAAAAAATTATAAAATTTAGAGAATCATATATTAAAAATACCAAGATTATTAGCGACTATAATGACGCTGTTTTTACTATTTCTAATTATGATAATTGGAAGAAAAACCTAGTTGAAAGATCTAATGTTATAAGAAATATTTTTAAAGAAAATGAAGAAAATATTGCATCTATTAAAGAAATAATAAATAGTGGATTAAATGATGAAACTGCTAATGAGTTATATAAGACAATATGTACTTTTAATAAAGAAAATGTTCATGATTCAAGTATAATGATTGAAATAATCAATGATTTAATTTTATATTTTGAAAATGATTCAACAAAATATTTAACTAATCTATTAGGATTGTATCTAATTGGTGGCTTAGAGGAAATGGAATTTTATTTAAGAATGGATTCTAATATTAATTTATTTTCACCTAAAGAAAAATTTTTAAAAGTATTATCGTTTAAAAATAGATATGATCAAATTGAAAATATTGAATGTAGAAGATTATTTTTCTTAGCATATTATAATTTAATCGGACCGCTTCCTGATTTAATTGATAATTATAGATCTGATTCAATTTATTATTATAAAGAAGCAATTGAATTTTATAATAGTGATATGGTTCAAAAAATAGATAAAGATAATGAGAAAATAAAACAAGAAATCGATTTTTTAAATGATGTTATTGTAACAGGTGCTCCATACTACATCAAAGCTAAAAATGATTTGAAAAAACAATATTTTAATTTGATAGACGATATATCTAAATTTGAAGATATTAATTCATCTCAGCTTGAATTAATCAATATTGTTAGGGATTATACATTCAATAATATTACAGCAATTGATGCATTAGATAAATTAAATAATATATTTATGGATTATTCAAAAGGTAAATTATTATATGATGGATCTGATGAAAATTTAAATGTATTTTGTAATTGTTATGACATATTAAATATAATGATATCTATATTATTAAAAAATGAATTTAACGATAAAATAAAATTTAAATATTTAAATCCTACATTTAATATATTAATTGATTATATCTATTCAGTACCAAATAAGGATTTCACAAGCTATTTCGATGACATCAGTGCTGATATATTCAAGCTCGCCTTACCTTTTTTAAGATTAGAAAATCAAAAAGAAGAAATGCTAACAAAGCTAATACTTCGTCGTCAGCCAATTACATATATTCATAGTATAATGGTTGAAAAAATAAGTGTAAGAATAGCACTATCTATATTATCTGTAAATAAAAAAATATTTAAAGATATAAATAAGCTTGGATATGATAGTGATTTTAAAATATTAAAATATATATCTAAGGCAGCATTATATCATGATTTAGGTAAATGCTTAACACTTGGTGTTATTAATTTACAAA
>CADBQV010000113.1 GCA_902796895.1 uncultured Erysipelotrichaceae bacterium
ACTGCAATTATAATGTTATATGAAGAAGTTTATGCCAAGTTTGAACTAGAAGGTGTTGATGGTGATACATTGGATAAAATAAATGATTTAGCTGAAGATTATTATTTAAAGTACAAAGAAAAATTTATTGAAGTTGTTTGTACACAATAATTCATTATTACATTTTAAAGGTAGCGGTTCGAATACCATTATCTTATGCTCCGCCAATTTTGTAGTAACGAGGTATCTCGAGAGAGATACCTTTTAATTTTGCAAAAAGTCATGTTGACGAAAAACGAAAGAAAGGATAAGAAAGATGATTTATTACTAGATTAGAAGAGAATGCAAAAGATAAGAATATCATAGATGAAAAGAATATAGATGATAATGATATAATTATCAAAAACGATAATATGGATAAAATCATTTAAAAAATTAAAGGGTATCTTAGTTGGTACCCTTTAATGTTATTAAACATTTGCAATTAAATTAATTATATAGTATCATATTAGTATGATAAATTACGATTAGAAAATGGTGATAATATGAAGCATGATTATTTTTATGACAAAAGAGAAAATGTCGATTCATTAACTAAACTATATAATAGAGAAGTTATTTTTGGCTATATTGATATATTAATAACTAAAAAAATCCCATTTGTAATGGGTATAATGGATGTCGATAATTTTAAATATATCAACGATGGTTATGGTCATAAAACAGGCGATAGAGCTTTAATGGAAATAGCTAAAAGAATTGATCAAATAGTTGGTGAAAAAGGAGTAGTAGGAAGATATGGTGGCGATGAATTTTTATTTGTCATACCTGAGATTACAGAATATGATGATGTATGGCAAAATAGTCATGATCTTCTTGAATGTACAAAGAATTTAGCAAGTAAGGATTTGAATGAATTATCGATGACTGTATCTTTAGGTTCATCTAGATTCCCACTTGATTCAACTAATATTGATGGTTTATTTGAGCTTGCAGATAAAGCATTATATAGAGCTAAGATGAAAGGAAGAAATTGCTTCGTTATTTATTTAAAAGAGAAGCATGCTAATATTAATTTAAAAACTGAAAGAGATAAAATAGTATCATCTACATATATTGAATCAATGATATTTAATAAGATATGTCAAGAAAATTTAAAAGTAGGTATTATTGATGTAATAAATTATGTTGGAAGCTTTTTTATGATTGATCATTTATGTGTATGTGACGAAGATACGCTATATTTTGATTATTATCATCCAATATGTAAGAATAGAGATTTTAAAATTCTTCCAAGTAAAATTATGAAATCGAGTATGAATTCTCAAACAGGTATATTCTTTAAAAACTACATTGGTGATAATTTAAATCAAAACATTATGAAGGAACTTGAAGAACAAAATATTTATTCAATATTATGGGTTGAAATTAAAAGCCATGGAAAGTCCTTTGGCTATTTAAGAGCAGATATATGTAGTAATCCATCTGGAAGAATTTGGCAAAATCTAGATATTGATATATTACATAATATCGCATGTTTAATTGGGGTAGAGTTATATTATAATAATAAAGAAATAAAAGACTTATAATTCAAAAATATTGTCCAATTAAGGAGGATAATATGAAGAAAAAAACAATTTATATTTTATTCATATCTACATTATTAATAATAATAGCTTTTTTCGTAGCATCTATTATAAAGACAAATATTTATAATTCAATCTCACATGAAAGAGAAGTTTCAGGAAAAGATTTATTTACTAGCATTGTTGATAAAAACCAAGAGGTTTCGATAAATGCTGTCGCAAGACCTAATACCTGGGGTAAAATATATGATCCTTTAAATGAAGGAATAACAGAAAATAATTATAAAGCTTATACAATAGATTTTATAATTACAAATAATACTGGTGATGAGGTAACAAATTTTAAATTTAAATACATTTTTAAAAAGGATGCATTCCTATCTTCTGCATGGAATGGTGAATTAAAAATATATCAAAATGTTAATAATAATCAAAAAATAGAATATGTTGAAGATTTACGTGAATATAATCCATCAGGATCTAGACTTGAAAAAGTAGAAATAGATGAAGAATATTTTATTCGTATGTATGCTGATGATTATTTTATATACATTCCTGTAGATAAAGAAACACCAATAAGAGCTCATGAAGAAACAAAGCCAGGTATGATTGCATACGTTAAGGTGAATGAAAATCTAGAAGATTCAGTAATTGTATTTAATTATACATTATATAGATATTTTACAAGTGATTCTTTATTTTGGATATCATTTATTGGTTTTATAGCTTGGTTTATTGTTTTAGCTATATATGTTATTACATCAATTCAAACAAAGAAATATCAGTTGCGTCATGAACGTGATAATGAAATTATTAATGAATCAATTGAAACATTTACAGGATTTATTGATGCGAAAGACCCGTATACTAATGGTCACTCTAAAAGAGTTGCTATATATACTAAATTAATAGCTGAAAAAATGGGTTATACTGGTGAAGAACTAGATAAGATTTATTATATAGCATTACTTCATGATTGTGGAAAAATAGCTATTCCTGATAATATTTTAGGAAAGCCTGGAAAATTAACAGATGAAGAATTTGAAGTTATTAAATCACATACAGTAAGAGGAGATGAAATCTTATCAAGCTTTAAGAGCTTAAAAAATGCTGGTGCAGGTGCAAGATATCATCACGAGCGTTATGATGGAAGAGGCTATCCTGAAGGCTTAAAGGGAGAGGATATTCCACTTATTGCAAGAATGATATGTGTTGCTGATGCCTTTGATGCGATGAATTCAAATCGTGTTTATAGACAAAAAAGAACTTCAGATTACATAATAGAAGAATTAACAAAGAATAAAGGAACACAATTCGATCCTAAAATTGCTGAAATTATGCTTCAGCTAATTAAAGAAGGAAAAGTTAATGTAGGATAATATTATCCAAACAAAAAAAGCGCATTTTGCGCTTTTTATATTTTTTTTATAATTCTCTCATTAATAATTCTAATGATAATATAGAATAATCTTTATTTTTGTTTTCAATTATACCATCATCTATTAGCTTTTTAATTTCATATGAAAGACTTGGTCTTTCAATATTTAATAATGCTGATAAATCAGTTTTTGTTGTTTCAATTTTAAATGATAGTTTTCCTGTTTTTAAATATTCAGAATATAATAAATAGCATATTTTTCCTCTTATTGTTTTATGAGAAAGTAATTTAATATGTTCATTTAATTCTATTGCTGCATCACTGATTAATCTTAATACATTTTTAAGTACAGTTGTAGATTGCTTCATAAGCATAATTAAATCTGTATAGCTATATAATTCTAATGTGGTTCTTTTTTCTGCGATGAAGGAAGCTTTATATTTAGGATTAGAAGAATAAATAAGATTAATTCCTATATATTCATTTTCAGAAATTACTTTTATGATATTATCATGTCCATCAGAAAATGATTGCTTAGCAATTACATTACCTTCAATTATATAAGCTATGTAATCACATTCGTCGCCTTCATAAAAGATTGTATCTCCTTTTTCATATGTTTTAGTTATTTTGATAACAGAAGTTTCAAGAAATTCTCTTTCATCTATTGTAAGATCGTTAAATATATTCATATATATTATGCAAAATTATAATTTTGCTTCCTCCTTTTCACCGATTTTTTCATTGGCTATTGCAAGCATAAGCTTGATTCTGTTTTCTTGGTTTACCTTAGTAGCAGAAGGATCATAATCAATAGCTATTATATTAGCTTCAGGATGTAATTGTTTTATTTTTTTCATTACACCTTTTCCACAAATATGATTAGGTAGGCATCCAAAAGGCTGTGCACAAATGATATTTCCATAGCCGATTTCAACTAATTCCATCATTTCAGCTGTAAGTAACCAGCCTTCACCCATTTTAACACCATGTTCTAAGACACCCTCACTTAAATCCTTAGTGTGGCTGAAATATTTCATAGGTGTAATTTTAGTCTTTTTAATTGCGTTAATCATAATAGTTTCACGTCTTTTTAAATACCAAATAATTATTTTATTAATAATGGCACTTTTTTTGCTTCTACCATAAATTAAATGATCATAAATTCCATTATATAAGCAATATAATATAAATCCAAATAGGCCAGGAACCATTACTTCAGCATTTTGACTTACTAAGAAGTCTTCTAAGTGGTTATTACCAAGTGCAGCATATTTAATATATATTTCACCTACAATACCAACTTTAGCTTTAGCATGTGATAAATCTAATTTTAGATTGTCAAAATCTTTGGCGATTAAATTAGAATTTTTCTTTATACTTTTATAGCTTGTTCCTTTTTTATTTTTGAACTGTTCTAATATATTACTTACCCATCTATCAGTTAAAGCTTTAGCATCACCTTTATTAACCTCATAGCTTCTAGTTTTATTATATAAATACATTAATAAATCGCCATAAGTCATTGCAGCTGCAACAAGCTTAATAATAGGAAGTGTAATTTTAAATCCTGAATCTTTTTCAAGATTAGAAGCATTAAGTGATACAACAGGTATATATCCATATCCTGCTTTAATTAAAGCTTTTCTAAGTAGATGGATATAATTAGAAGCTCTACATCCTCCGCCTGTTTGAGTGATAAGTAAAACTACTTTGTCTAAGTCATCTCTATGGTTTAGATTATCAATAAACTGACCAATAACAAGTAAGGCAGGATAGCATGTATCATTGTGAACATATTTTAATCCTTCACTTACAACATCAGGTCCTTCATTTTTACATATTTCAACCTTATATCCAGCAAGCTTTAATACGCCTTCAAATAAAGACATATGTATAGGTAGCATTGATGGAATTAATATAGTATGAGTTTTAATCATATCAGATGTGAATTTAGGGTATGTAAAATTGTCATCAATAATTTTATCTTTATTTTCCATTATTTATCACCCCTTTTTTGCTTAAGGGCTTCAAATAAGCTTCTAAGTCTTATTTTTACTGCACCTAGATTTGTTATCTCATCAATTTTAATTTGAGTATATATTTTCCCTTTAGATTCTAGTATTAATTTACATTCATCAGTAGTTATTGCATCAAGTCCACAGCCAAATGATACTAATTGAACTAAATTCATATCATCCTCATGTGTACAATATTTTGCAGCACTATATAATCTTGAATGATATGTCCATTGATTTAAGACTCTAACTTCAAATTTATTTGTTAAATTAGAAATTGATTCCTCACTAATAACTGTAGCTCCCATTGATTGAATTAATTTATCAATTCCATGATTAACTTGAGGATCTTGGTGATAAGGACGACCGGCAAGAACTATTATTTCTCTATTATTAGCTCTAGCATTAGTAATATAAATACCTGCAGTAGCTCTTATTTTAGCTAAATAATTATCATATTCTTTATAAGCAAGAATTGAAGCTTCTTTAATTTCACCATTTTTAATGTTTTTATCTTTGAAATATTTATCACATATTTCTTTCATTTTTTTATTAAATTCTTTTTTATCATCTAATGTTAAGAAATCACTTATAAATGTTACTTTATTAATATTTCCTACATTGTTAATTATGTTTTGTGGATAGTATGCAACTATAGGACAGTTATAATGGTTATCTCCCATAAATTCATCGATGTTATAGCTCATACATGGATAGAAGATTACTTTATTTCCATCATTTATTAATTTTTCGATATGACCATGAACCAATTTAGCAGGATAACATGCAGTATCTGATGGAATAGTATGTTGTCCTAATGAATATATTTGTTGATTACTAAAGCCACTATTTGATACTTCAAATCCTAGGCTTGTAAAGAAAGTATACCAAAATGGATATAATTCATACATATTAAGGACAAGCGGAATTGATATTTTTCCACGTTTACCTTCCTTTGGCTTATATTCCATTAATTTTTCTCTTATATATTCATAAATATTTTCGCCTTTTTTACTATTGATATTTCCTAAAGGCTTTTCGCATCTATTACCACTTATAAATTTGTTTGGATTATTTTTAAATGAATTAATTGTAAGTAAGCAGTGATTGTTACATCCCTGACATTGGATGTTTTTAACATCATGTGAAAAATCATTTAATTCTTCCTTAGTGATAGTAGAAGTATTTTCGATTTTAAGTGATTTAGCATATAATGCAGCACCATATGCGCCCATTAAGCCAGAAATATTAGGACATACTACATCTAAATTTAATTCACGCTCAAAAGCACGAAGTACTGCCTTATTTAAGAATGTTCCACCTTGGACTACTATATGCTTTCCAAGCTCTTCCTTAGATGTGCATCTTATAACCTTATATAATGCGTTTTTAACTACTGATATTGATAAACCAGCACTAATATTGTCTATTGTCGCACCATCTTTTTGAGCTTGTTTAACAGAAGAATTCATAAATACTGTACATCTTGAGCCTAAATCAACAGGCTTTTTGGCCATTAAGCCTAAATTAGCAAAATCAGCAATGTCATAGCCAAGTGCGTTTGCGAAAGTTTGTAAGAAAGAACCACAGCCTGATGAGCATGCCTCATTTAAGAAAATATTAGAAATTGCGTTATTTTCAATTTTAAAGCATTTAATATCTTGACCACCAATATCAATTATAAAATCGACATTTGGCATGAATTTAGCAGCAGCCTTGTAATGAGCCATAGTTTCAACTAAGCCTGCATCTAATTTAAATGCATTTTTAGCTAATTCCTCACCATAACCAGTAGAAGCACTGGCTTTTATTTTTAAATTTGGATATTTTTTATATAAATCATCAAATATTTTTTTGATTACAGAAACTGGATTTCCTTTGTTTGAATTATATGATTCATATCTTATATTTTCATCATCGTCAATAAGAACGAATTTTAAAGTAGTAGAACCACTATCAATTCCTAAATATAAATTGCCATCATAATTATCTAACGGATATGTTAAAACCTTAGCTTTAGCATGTCTTTCTAAGAATTTATTATATTCTTCCTCGTTTTTGAATAATGGTTCATTATATGCATATGTTTCTTTATTTGTATAATTATTTAATTTTTCTAATATATTTTTAATGCTTTGAGTTTGAGATGCGCACATTGCAGCACCAATTGATACATAATATAAAGAATTATCAGGACAAATTCCTTTTGTATTTAATACTTTATCAAAGCTTTCTTTTAATTCTGATAAGAATGTTAAAGGGCCACCTAAATATGCAACCTTACCTGTTATTTCTCTTCCTTGAGCAAGACCGCCAATAGTTTGGTTTACTACAGCATAAAAAATAGATGCAGCAATATCGGATTTAGAAGCACCTTGATTAAGTAGTGGTTGAATGTCAGTTTTAGCAAATACACCACATCTTGAGGCAATAGTATATAGTTTTTGATGCTTTAAGGCTAGTCCATTAATTTCTGTAATATCTACATTTAGTAATGTTGCCATTTGATCGATAAATGCGCCAGTACCCCCAGCACAAGTACCATTCATTCTAACTTCCATACCGTCAGTTAAGAATAATATTTTAGCATCCTCTCCACCAAGTTCAATGATACAATCAGTTCCTGGTATTAGCTTATTCGCAGCGATACGAGTGGCATAAACCTCTTGAACAAATTGAATGCCACATCCATCAGCTAAGCCCATACCAGCAGAACCAGATATGGCGATTTTGATCTCATCATTTATTATTTTTTTATCTAATAATTCATTAAGTTTTAAAACGATATTATCCTTAATGTGTGAATAGTGTCTTTTATAGTCACTGTAGATGATTTTGTCATTTTCATCTAATACTACACATTTAATTGTTGTTGAACCAACATCTAATCCTAATCGTAACATATATTACACCTCAAATACATTGCATATTATACTTAAATAAAGTATAAAAAACAATAAATTTTGGTAAAAAAGTAAGAAATCTATACATTTTTAAATCTAAATAAGAGACTCTATATTATTATTTGGTGATATTTTTTTAAAAAAATGTAACATTTCTTTAATTAATTAAAATAAAAAAATATAAAAAAATGTAATTTATCTTAAAAAATAGTTTATTAATTTTTTCTTGTATAAATGGCGTTATTAATGTATAATGAAATGGATATTGAATAATTATATTATTCATAAATTGTTTTAAAATAGAGGTTATAAATATGAAGAAAATAATGTCATTTGTTTCCCTTGTATTTGTTGCTATATTCGTATTTGTATTAAGTGCATGTGGTAATAGTAACGCAAGTGGAATTACAGAATCAGATATTATATGTAAAGAGACTGTAACATATAATTCTGTAACACTAAATTATACATTTACTGAAAATGATAATATTAAAAAGGGTCTTGCTAAATTTACAGTTAAGCAATATCAAATTGATAAAATAGAAGATACAACTGGTACATATAAAAATTATAAAGATGTATCATTTTCTAATAGTGTTTATACATCTTCATCAGTATCATTTACAAATTTAAGTTCTGAAACAAATTATATGTTCATTTTAATTATGACATTTAATGGTGATGAAAAAGAAATGCTTACAACAAAGGTTACAACACCAAAGGAAGGCTCATCATCTGAAGTTTCAAAATCAATTAAAAATGTTGAAGATTTCAAAGCTATGGAAAATAGTAATGAAGGATATTTCGAATTAGCAAATGATATTGATTTTGAGAATAATGAAGTATCAGTTTTCACATCAAAAACTTTTAAAGGTACATTTGATGGAAAAGGACATACATTAAAAAATATCAAATTATCAAATAGCTCAAATGCAGGTTTATTTGGTTCAACTGATAGTGCAATAATTAAAAATGTTAAACTAGAAAATGTTAATGGCACATATACATCAAAAGGTGATATTAAGCTTGGTGCATTAATTGGTAATGCATTAAAGACAACAGTTAGTGATGTTTTTATTGATAACGTTAAGCTTACAATTACATCATCATCAACTGCAAAGCAATTTATCGGTGGTGTGTTTGGATATGCTGAAGCATGTAGCTTAACTGATATTGAAGCAAATAATGTTACAATTGAAGCAACTCAATCAAGACTACAAGTTGAAATTGGCTTATTCGCTGGTAAGATTTGTGGTGAAGCAATAAGTGAAGATAATATTTTTGTTAATAAATGTTCTGCAGAAGGAAATATTAAATGTGGTTTATATTTCTCATCAACTGCATCAACAAATGAAGCATATGTTTATGTAGGCGGCTTTGTTGGTAACGTTGATACAAATAGCTTAATTACTGATTCATATGATGTATCACAAATTGAAGTTAGCCAATATGCATCAAAGAAAAGAGATTTCAATTTATATGTAGGTGGCTTCGTTGGAGCTAACAGTGGTAAAATGAATATTTTATCTTGTCTTGCTGTAACTGAAATTGAAGCATTTGCAGGTACATTACCTGATGATTTAACAAATAAATCATATACAGATGTCTTATTAGCTACTGAATCATATATTTCAGGATTTATTGGATATGCTAAAAATCCATTCTATCGTATTGAATCATCTGTTGTATGCTATACAAAAGATACATTAATTGATGCTTTAGTAAGCGAAGATACTTATGAATTAACAATAGATGAAGTAGCTTTAGATGGCAAAGATTATTATAAATTAGAAAATAATGAATATGTATTAGCTACATTAACTGCAGGTGATACACTTTTAGATGATTATTATGAATTAACTAGTACAAATAAAGTACTATATAAAGATTCTAATGTTTATGGTTATGCAACAGCTGATGCTATAACAAGAATTAGTGTAACAACTAATAAAGATACAATCGATGATTCTAAATTATCAGATTATTTAAAAGAAGTTTTACAATTATATATCTAAATTTAAAGAAGAGCCCTATGGCTCTCTTTTGTGTATAAAGGAGAATTAAAATGAGTTTAAAAATATATAATTCACTTTCAAATAAAATAGAAGAATTTAAGCCTATTAATGGCAATAAAGTAAACATGTATGTTTGTGGACCTACTGTTTATAATTATATTCATATTGGTAACGCAAGACCTGTAATATTTTATGATATGATGAGAAATTACTTAAAATTTTCAGGCTATGATGTAACATATGCTTCAAATATTACAGATATTGATGATAAAATCATTAATCAAGCTATAAAAGAAAATAAAACTGAAAAGGTTGTAGCTAAATTCTTTGAAGATGCCTTTTTTGAAGCTACAGCTAAGGTTGGGTCTAAAAAGCCTGATTTAATTCCTCATGCTACAGAATATATTCCTGAAATGATTAATTTTATTGATGAATTAATTAAAAAAGGATATGCATATAATGTAGATGGTGATGTATTCTTTAGAGTATCTAAGATTAGTGATTATGGTATTTTATCAAATCAAGTAAGTGAAGATTTAGATAGTGGTGCTAGAATATCTGTTAATAATAAAAAAGAATCACCTTTAGATTTCGCATTATGGAAAAATACTGATGTTGGTATTAAATGGGAATCACCATTTGGTTTAGGTAGACCAGGCTGGCATACAGAATGTGTTGTAATGAATCATAAATTATTTGGCGATGTAATTGATATTCATGGTGGTGGAATGGATTTAAAATTCCCACATCACGAAAATGAAATTGCCCAAGCTAAAGCATTATATAACACTAATTTAGCAAAATACTGGATTCATGTAGGAAGACTAAATATGAAGGGCCAAAAGATGAGTAAATCTTTAGGCAATGTTATTTTAGTTAAAGATTTAAAGGATTCAACAGAAGGAATGATTTTAAGATCATTGATTTTATTTTCACCTTATAGAAATAATATTGAATATGATGAAGATTTAAGAAATTTGTATGCTAAAGAATATGATAAATGGCAAAGAGCTTATAAGCAATCATTATATCAACTTCAAGCATTAGATAAATTATCAAATGATGTAGTAAAAGAGGATATTGATGAATTTAAATTACAAATGGATGATGATTTTAATGTTCAAAATGTATTAACATTAATTAATTCAATTGTAAAAGATATTAATACTCTTTTAAGAAGTAAAGATTATGATAAATTAGCAGTAAAGGTAAATACATTCAAAACTATTTTAGATGTTTTAGGTATTAATTTATTTGTTGAATTATTAGATGATGAAAGCTTAAATGATTATAAAAATTGGAATGAAGCAAGAATAAATAAAGATTTTGAAAAAGCAGATATGTATAGACAAAAACTAATCGAAAAAGGATTGATTTAATGGAAGCAAAATTGCTAAATGGACTAGCATTAGCCTATTTAGGTGATTCAGTATTTGAACTAGAAATAAGACAATATTTATTAAATTCAGGTATTACTAAGGTAAATAATTTAAATAAAAAATGCGTTGAATTTACTAAAGGCTTATCCCAAGCTAAATTTATTAATTATTTAATTTCTAATAACGTTTTAACTGAAGAAGAAATTAATTATTATAAAAAAGGAAGAAATTCCCATATTCAATCCGTAAGACATAATATCGATATAAAATCATATTTAGACGCGACAGGATTTGAGTCACTTATTGGCTATTTATATATTGAAAATAAAGAGAGATTAAAATATATAATTGATTTAATCATCGAAAAAAAGGAGGGGAACGAAATTGAATGATTTAAAAACTGAAGAATTATCTGAAGAAGAACTAAAGGATTTTTTAGATAAAAACTCACAAGAGAATCAAACAGCAGATGATGATGGGTTTGAGCCATCAACAAATGAAACTACTGTAAAAGAAGAAATTTTACTCCCTTCAAAAAAAGAAAAGAAAAAAGCTGTTAAGAAAGAAACTAAAGAAGAATCTAGATTAAAAAAGAAAAAAGCTAAATATATAAAAAAAAGAAGAAAAGCTTTAAAAAAGAAAAGAACTACTATTGTCCGTTATGATACTGATAAGGATTCAGGTTTACCTAAGGATTTAGTAGAACAAAGATTAAATGATGGTTTAATCAATAAAACTGATGATAAGAAAACTAAAACAATACCACAAATAATAATATCTAATGTTATTACATTCTTTAATATTTTAATGTTTTTAATTGCTGGTGTTTTAATTTATGTTAGAGCTTATACAGATTTAGTATTCTTAGTAATTGTTGTTGCTAATATTTTAATTGGTATTGTTCAAGAAATTAAAGCTAAGAATATGATTGATAGCTTATCTTTAATGTCATCTCCTACAGCTAATGTTATAAGAGATGGAATTGAAAAAGAAATTCAAATTGATGAAGTAGTACTAGATGATTTAATGGTTTTATCTAATGGTAAGCAAATATGTGCTGACTCAATTGTTCAGTCTGGTTCTATTGAAGTTAATGAATCACTTTTAACAGGTGA
>CADBQV010000114.1 GCA_902796895.1 uncultured Erysipelotrichaceae bacterium
TACCACCCTTACCAGCAACACGCTCATCCTCAGTTTCAATCATAATTGATACTGGGTTTAAGCCTTCTTTATAATAAGAACCAACTGGACAAAGGATTACAATAAACATTGCATGATGTACACCATGAACACCAAGTGTATGATCATCACCAATCATAAATGGTCTTACATATAATGATGTACCTGGAGTTGTTGGAACCCAATCTCTATCTATATTAACAAGTGAAGATACAGCTTGTACGAAATCATCTTCGTTTAATTGAGGTAAGCATAATCTTTCAGCAGAAGAATTCATTCTCTTTGCGTTTTCGTAAGGACGGAATAATTGAATTTTACCATCAGCTGTATGATATGCCTTCATACCTTCAAATATTTCAGCACCATAATGTAATGCAGTAGATGCAGGTGACATTTCAAGTGGTCCATAAGGAACGATTCTTGCATCATGCCATCCCTTTCCTTCATCATAGTCCATAATGAACATATAGTCAGTAAAATATTTACCAAATCCTAGATTATTCATATCTGGTTTTTCTTTTAATTCAGCTCTTTTTTCAAATCTTATATTTAGCATAAAATTCAACCTCTTTTCTATAATTAACTAATATTATACTACTAAGTTTAATATTTTTAAATATTATATTTTAAAAAAATCGATATTTATTGTATAATTTAATTGGAGGCATTTTTTATGAATTGGTTATATGATGTATTAAGTATAATTATTGGTATAATTATTTTTATATTTTCATTTTTTACTTATAAAAATAAAAACAAATTAGCATTTTTTATTGTTTCTATTATTCATTCAATATTATTTATAGGATTTGGTATTCTAGGCTTTTTCTTATCAAATGGACCATATGATGGTATAATGCCTATACTTGCGATGCTCGCATTTAGTATAACTTATATTATATTTATACTAACACTTTACAAAAAAGAACCAAAGAAAAAAGATAATATTTTACCGAATGTAAATAATGATAAATCAAAAAAAGAAGATAAAAATGAAAAATAGGACCAATGGTCCTATTTTGACTTTTTATAATAAAAAAAGGAGTGATTAACTCCGTTTATACTTAAGTGGCGTTTCGGACAGGATTCGAACCTGCGACCCACGGCTTAGAAGGCCGTTGCTCTATCCAGCTGAGCTACCGAAACAAATGTTTAAGCAATAACGATTATATACTAATTAATATTTTATTTCAAGAAATATTTTTAATATTTTTTAATTATTATTTAATTTTTAAATTTAGTATGATAAAATAATAAAGGCATTAAAGGAGATTTGCAGTATGAATAGACAAGAATTTGAAGAAGCAAGAATGCAATTTGCTGAAATTTTATATAGCTATGAACACTTTTTAAAGGAATGTTATTTAGCAGATGCAAGATATAATTATTTATTTTTCCCTTCACTTAAATTAAATCATTTTTATGAAGTAGAAAATATGGTATTAGAAAACGCAATTAATTATAAGGATAAGGCTAGTGCTGAACAAATAAAGGTTGGCTTAAAGGATGCACAAGAAAAATATAGTGCTGATTATAAAAATGCATTTAAAAAGAATTATTATTGTAATCAATTAATTCCTATTATTGATAAAAATGGTCATGAAAGAGATCAAGAATTAGAAGATTTATTCCATGATTTTATAGTTAATAAGCATCCACTTGTAAGATTAAATGGTGAACCTAAGGTAAAACCAGTAGTTGATTATTTATTAAGATGTTATTATGAAAATAATATTGGTGGCTTTTTATCAATATTAGATACTCATAAAAATGCATTCTTAGTTCAAGAACCAGAAGAAAAAGATTTTACAGCAATTAATAAAATCTATTTTGATAATAAAAGTAGAATTAATACAGCTTATGCAAATCAAAGAAATTCATATCCAGCAGTTAAAATAGATATTTTTAAAGATGAAATGACTATTCAAGCTGAAAAGGATGATATTGATATTAGACGTAATAATTTAATTTTAAAGAATAAAAGCTTACATGATGAATTCAAAAAAGCTTATGGTTTTGAATTTAAATTAGAAATGCCTAATGTTACTATTGAAGATTTAAGAAAAGAAGAAGAGATGCAACAAAAAGAAAAAGAAGCTAAAGAAAAAGCTGAAGAATCAAAAAAAGAAGATAATAAAGAAGAAAAATAGACATTGCTGTCTATTTTTTTTCATCATTAAAATATAATTCATCTACAACCTTTAAGAAATTTAATCTTGGAATGTAGCTTTCTTTTATTAAATGACAATTATCTTTAAATTCTTTATATGGAATAGATTTTCTTGAATCATTTTCGTATGCGTCATTCCAATATTTTTCTAATATATCTAAAGGTAATAGGTAATATTCATTATATAATGACCAAGCTACAATTAGAAAGCCTATTCCGCCATGCTTTTTAATTGATAATAAATGTTTTACCTGATGGGGATGAATATTAGCTAGAGGAAATGATGTTTTATTATGATTTTCCTTTGCTTCAAAATCAATATATTTACCCTTATATATACCATTATAATCTGTAGTTGATGGTATTTTATAATAAGCTTCTGTTATTACAGCCTTACTACGCATTGGATAATCTACTTTAACAATTTGAACTGGAGTTGGTTTTTTATGAATTATTGCGATATCATTAACTCTATAATATTCATTAGATTCATTAATCATTGACTCTAAATCCATACCAAGATTCGCTTTATTAATAGTTTTTGTCATTGTATTTTTTTTGTTTGGATAGTTTAATGCCATATTTTATTCACCATTTATTATTTTATCACAAATATAATTAAAAAAAGTAAACGTTTTTATAAATTTTTTATTAAAAAAAGATGTATACTCTATAATGTAGTAAATTTAATAATATTGAAGGAGATGTTAAAAATGGTTAAAGTAACAATTAAAGTAGCTTCAAATTCTAAGGATTTATTTGTAGTAGGTTCTACAAAAAATCTAGGTGCTTGGAATGCAAGCAAGGCAGAACAATTAGAAAAATGCGAAAAATGTGGTAAATTCTCTGTTTCTAAAATGTTCAATGAAGGCGAAGTAGTAGAATTCAAGGTTTTAGCAGGTAAGTCTTGGGATGCAGTAGAAAAAGGTCAAAACCAAGAAGAAGTTCAAAATCATCAATTTGTTGCTTCTAAGGGCTTAGTTGTTGAACTTGAAGTAAATAATTTCGCAAACTAATTAATAATAAGAAACTTCAATTGTTAAAAAATGATTGAAGTTTTTTATTTTGCTTCAATTCATTAAAATAATATTTTAATAAATATTGTAATTTAATCATTTATAGCATATAATAAAATAAACTCGAAATAGCGATTTTAAAAGTTAGACTATAAAGGAGAATGTAATTTTTTTTATTATGGGAAAAGTAAATTTTTTTGCTCTTGGTGGTATTCAAGAGAATGGTAAAAATTTATATGTCGTAGATATCAATGATAAATTATATATTTTAGATTGTGGCTTAAAATATCCTACATCTGAATTATATGGTGTTGATGTCATCGTAAATGATATTTCATATTTAGAAGAAAATATCGATAAAATTCAAGGCATATTTTTATCTCATGCTCATGATGATCATATCGGTGGTGTTTCTCATTTAATTAAGGGAAGAAATATTAAAGTCTACGGCTCTAGATTTACACTTACAATTTTAAAAGATATTTTAGATGATGATGAAATCGAATATGATTCAAATAATTTAATTCAAGTAACATCAAGAAGTGCACTACACTTTGATGATGATAAGGTAATTATTAGATTTTTTGAAGTATCACATAATATTCCTGAATGCTTAGGTATTGCAATTCATACTGAAGATGGTTATTTAATTTATACTTCTAATTATAATTTTGACCAAAATTCAAGAATTGATTATTCTCATATGTTTAAAAGCTTAGCAGTATTTGCTAAAGAAGGAGTACTTGCATTATTCACTGAATCTTTAGGTGCTAATAATGAGCAATCACGTGGTACAATATTAGAATTTAAATTAAGATTAACAAATATAATTAATCAAGCTAAGCATAGATTATTATTCTCATTATTTTCAAGTGATATCTTACGTATTCAACAAATATGTAATATCGCAGTTGAACACGGTAAAAAAATAGCAGTTATTGGTAGAAAGACACAAAAGATTGTTAATCAAGCTATTAATTTAGGCTATTTAAATATTCCAGAAAATAGCTTTGCTAATTTAAGATTCATTGATGAAAATAATAAAAATAATGATCCTGATTTAGTAGTATTAGTAACAGGTGAACGTCATGAACCATATTTTATGCTTCAAAGAATGGCTAAGGGTATTGATAGATTAATTCATCTTGAAGAAACAGATGAAGTAATCATTTTAACTAATCCATATCTTGGTACTGAAAAAATGGCTGCTAAAACACTTGATATTATTTATCATGTAACATCTAAAATTAAAACATTTGGTCAAAATTTATTACTTGAATCAAATGCTAATAGAGAAGAAATAAAAGAAATGATTAATATTTTAAAGCCAAAATATATCGTTCCTGTAATTGGTGAATATCGTCATCAATATGCCTTAAGAATTGTTGCTAATTGTATTGGTGTTAAAGATGATAAAGTAATTATATTAGATAATGGTGATGTTATATCATTTGAAAATGGTGAATATAAAGGAATTGTTGGCGATGTACCTTGTGCTGAGGTTATGATTGATGGTAAAGCATTTAAGGATGTTGGCGATGTCGTTATGCGTGATAGAGAATTATTAGCATCAGATGGTGTAATATTAATATCTGCAAACATCAACCCAAGAACAAAAACTATTATTGTAGGACCTGAGGTTGTAACAAAAGGATTTACATATACAAATACTAATGAGGATTTAATTAATAAAGTTAAACAAACATTCTTCTTAGTATCATCTAAATTCTTAATTTCTAAATTTATTAACTGGAGTGAATTTAAAAATACACTTAAAAATGAAGTATCACATTTGATTTATAAAGAGATTAAGAGAAGTCCTATTATTATTCCTGTATTAATATCTACTGATATTGATGCGATTAAAAAGAGCCAAGCTCAAGCACAGCTATTAGCTAAATAAATTAAAAGAGATTTTGCGAATTTGCAAAATCTCTTATTTTTTTAAATTAGTCATAAATTCTTTTAATGCTCTTTCATACTGACCAGTATCTTTAGGATTATAATATGTTTTTCCTAATAATTCATCAGGCATATATTGTTGTTTTACATATCCTTTTTCATAGTCGTGAGGATATTTATATGATCCTTCCTTCATGCCTTTTAATTCTCTATTTAAAATATGAGGTGGTATTTTCATTGATGTTAATTTACTTAAATCATCAATTGCTTCATTAATTGCTAAATAAGTAGAATTAGATTTAGGAGAAGTAGCTAAATCAACTGTAGCATAAGCTAAAGGTAATCTTGCTTCAGGTAGTCCTAATTTAAGTGCTGCCTCACATGCAGCATATACTCTAGGTCCTACATTAGGATTTCCTAAACCAATATCCTCATAGGCACTACATAGTAATCTTCTTGTGATAAATTCTAAATCACCAGTTTCTAATAATCTTGCAAGATAATGGATAGCAGCATCAGGATCACTACCTCTAATTGATTTAATAAATGCGCTAGCAATATCATAATAATATTCGCCTTCTAAATCTATTTGAAATGCCTTTTTTCCTACGATTTCTGCGACTTTTTCGATTGTAAGCTCATTATCATCTAGCATTGATACAACCTCAAGCATATTAAGCGCAGATCTAACTTCACATGATGATGCAACACATATATATTCTAAAATATTTAAAGGTATTTCCTTTAAATTTTCTTTTTTAATAGTATTTAATAATAAAGATAATAAATCTTCCTTTTTGATTTCATTCATTCTATAAATATGACATCTAGAACGAATTGCAGGATTAATAGTACTATATGGATTTTCTGTTGTTAAACCAATAACAATTAAACTACCACTTTCCATAAATGGAAGTAAAAAATCTTGAGTATTTTTATTCATTCTATGTATTTCATCAATGATGCATAATGTATTTTCGTGATACATTGTTGAATCAGCAATTTCTTTTAATTTAGCTTTGTTGTCAGTTGATGCATTAAAGCTAAAAGAAGATAGTGGATACATTGCTTCAATTATTTTAGCAATTGATGTTTTTCCACATCCTGCAGGACCATATAAAATGAAAGATGATAGCATGTTTTTATCTATCATTTTTCTTATTATTCCATTTTTTCCTACTAAATGATTTTGACCTACTATTTCATCGAAATTTTCAGGTCTAATTCTAAATGCTAATGGCTTCAATTTATATCACCCAAATTTATTTTATCACATCATATAAGTTTTTTCACTTTTAATATTTAATAATATTAAAATATTTATATTTTTTTTCATTACTCTTTTTTATATATTAAATTTATGATATAATTTTATATATAATTTTTTGTGGGGGTATTACTATGAATTTAAAAGATTATATTATAACAATTCCAGATTTTCCAAAAAAAGGAATAATGTTTAGAGATATCACATCTTTAATTCAACAAAGTGAGGCTTTTAGCTATGCCGTAGATTTACTTGCTAAATACGCAAAAGAAAAAGGAGCTACAGTAATTGCAGGTCCTGAGGCAAGAGGATTTATCTTTGGTAGTGCAGTTGCTTATAAGCTAGGATTAGGATTTGTTCCAATTAGAAAGCCAGGTAAGCTTCCTAGAAAAGAAATAAAAGAAGAATATAGCCTAGAATATGGCACTAATACTTTATGTATCCATGAGGATGCACTTAATAAAGATGATAAAGTATTTATTATTGATGACTTATTAGCTACTGGTGGTACAGCACTTGCTGCAGCACATTTAATTGAAAGATCAAATGCTTCTGTTGCAGGCTTTGGATTTGTCATTGATTTAATTGATTTAAAAGGCAAAGAATTATTACATGATTATGATGTATTCACACTTGTTGAATATGAGGGTGAATAATTAATTATTTATAGAAAGGTAGGTGAAAATATGGTCTACACTAGTTTTTTTGATTTATTTGAATTAGTTCAAAAATATATTCATAAAGAAGAATCATTAGATTTAATTACAAAAGCATATAACTGGGCTTATGAATTACATGATGGTCAATTTAGAAAAAGTGGCGAGCCATATATAATTCACCCACTAAATGTTGCTTGTATTTTAGCTAATTTACATGTAGGTCCTGATACAATTTGTGCCGGATTATTACATGATGTAATTGAAGATACTAACGCAACAAGAGAAGAACTTGCGAATGAATTTTCAGAAGACATAGCTGAAATTGTTGATGGTGTAACTAAAATTTCAAATTTAAAATTTGTATCTTTAGAAGAAAAACAGGTTGAAAACCATCAAAAGATGTTACTTGCTATGGGAAAAGATATAAGAGTTATTGTAGTTAAGCTTGCAGATAGATTACATAATATTAGAACTCTTAATTTTATGCCTGAAGAAAAAAGAGAAAGAATCGCAAGAGAAACATTAGAAATATATGCACCACTTGCTCATAAGCTAGGTATGTTTAGAATCAAGGCAGAGCTTGAAGATTCATCATTAAAATATGTTGATAGAGAAGCATATATTAAAATTTCTTCATTAATTAAAAATGATACTTCAGCAAGAATTAGTAATGTTGATCATACTATTGCTGAAATTAAAAAAATATTAGAAAAAGAAAACATTCATGATTACACAATAAAAGGTAGAATAAAAAATATCTATAGTATTTATAAAAAGATGGTTAATCAAAATAAAGATTTCAAAGATATTTATGATATACTTGCCATTAGAGTTATTGTAAAAACTATTAGTGAATGTTATCAGGTATTAGGTTTAATTCATGCTAATTATTCACCAGTACCAAAAAGATTTAAAGACTATATTGCAGTACCAAAGCCAAATATGTATCAATCACTACATACTACAGTAATATCAGCAGATGGATTTACATTTGAAGTTCAAATTAGAACTGAAGAGATGGATCAAATAGCTGAACTAGGTATCGCTGCTCACTGGGCATATAAAGAAGGTATTGAATATAATAAAGAAAAAGAACAATTTGAAATTGCTCAAAAACTAAAATGGTATGGAGATTTATTAAAATTCTCTGAAGAAGATAAAAATGATTCTGCAAAGCAATATGTTGATGCAGTAAAAGAAGAAATATTAACTAATAATGTTTATGTATATACACCAACAGGTGAGGTTGTAGATTTACCAGTTGGTTCAACACCAATTGATTTTGCATATAAAATTCATACAAATATTGGTAATAAAACAGTAGGAGCTATTGTTAATAATCATATAGTTCCACTTGATTATGAATTGCAAAATGGTGACATTATCTCTATTAAAACAAATAAAAATTCTTTTGGTCCATCAGAAGCATGGTTAAAAATTGCTAAAACTAGTCATGCTAAGCATAAGATTAAAAGCTTTTTAAATAAACAAAATAGAGATATATTGCTTGGTCGTGGAAAAGATTTAGTAGATGAAGAATTTAAATTAAACAAAATTACTGATTATGATATAACTGATAATTTTGTTAAAGAAAATTTCTCTAAAAATAATTTACTTACAGTAGATGATTTATATGTAGATTGTGCTAAGGGAAATGTATCTGCTAAAACAATTGTATCTAAATATACAGGTTCTATGCAGGTTAACCAAGACCAATTATTAAATCGTCAAATCGAACGTAGTCAAAAAATATTATCAACAAATAGTGAAACAGGTGTAGTAGTTGAAGGATTAAAAAATCCATTAATAAAAATTGGATCTTGCTGCAACCCAATACCTGGAGATAATATTATTGGATATATAACAAAAGGAAATGGAATAGTTGTTCATAATATTTCATGTAAGAATTGTAAAACATTCCAAATGGAACGTATTATACCTTTAGATTGGGCTCAAGATCCAGGAAGAAAATATCCTGCATCAATTAAAATTGAAGCTACAAGTAATATTAATTTAGTAGTCGAAATAATGAATATGGTATCACAATGTGGTCTATCAATACTTGCTATTAACGCAAATACTCATTCAATTGAAACTACAGTTAAATTAAAGGTAATGGTTAAAAATCTTACTGATTTAAAGAACTTAATTATTAATTTACAAAAGATTAGATTCATATATAGTATAGAAAGAGAAAATGTATGAGAGTAGTAGTTCAAAGAGTGAAAGAAGCTAAATGTGTAGTTGATGATAAAGTCACTGGAGCTATAAATAAAGGATTTTTACTTTTTATTGGTTTTTCTAATAATGATACATTAGATATTTTACCAAAGGTTGCATCTAAGGTTATGGGTCTTAGAATATTTGAAGACGAATTTGGTAAAATGAATAAATCATTAAAGGATATGAATGCAAGCATTTTAGCTATTTCTCAATTTACATTATATTCAGATTGTAAGCATGGTAATAGACCATCATTTACAGAAGCAATGAAATATGATTTAGCAAATGAATATTATTTGAAATTTGTAAACATACTAAAAGAAAACGGATATGTTGTTGAAACTGGAATATTTGGAGCAGATATGAAAATTCATTTAATTAATGATGGTCCAGTAACAATAATAATAGATAGCGAAAAGCTATAGGAGGGTTATTATGAAGCCATATATTTTTAATGGGGAAGAATTTAATGATGTTGATTCATTAGCAAAGGCTTATATTAATAATTTTGATTTAGGAGTAGATGATATTTATACTAATTCAAAAAAATTAATTAAGTTTTTAAAAGATTTAAAAAAATCTAAAGAATATGTTGGAAATATAGTTAATATTTTAGCATATTCAAAATATAAAAATAATGCATTAACATTCTTGATTTTTCAATTCTTAGATGAAAAACAAGTATATATTAATGGTCAATTATTTGATTTTAAATCTTTCTTAACAGCTATTAAGGAAAACCCAAGTCCAAGAGGTAATATCCTATTTGCCTTTATGGAGGATTATGGTATTACTAAAACATTTGCATTAATGGAAGATGACCCTAAATTACAAGCTGATGCTTATTTTATTGACAAAAATGCTTATAGTCAGTTTACATATAAATATTTAATATCTTATTATGATTATAAAATTATTGAATCTTTAAATTCTAAAATCTCGACTATTGCAGTAAATGGAGATGAATGCTTTAGAAGAGCTTCAAAGGTTGCATCTAATGATGATTTCCAATTAGGAATTGCTCATAAAGTCGGTTTTAAGGATGCAGTATGTATGCATAATGAGGTTAACCCACTATTTTATGCAGTTAAATTATTAAAACAAAAAAATGAATGTGATGATGAAACATTAAAAAAGGTTATAACTGATACATTCTATTGGTGGTTAATTGATAATTTAGATAAATATCAAATTCTTAAAAAAGAAGCTAAGGATACATTCTTAAATTTAATGGCTTTAAAGAGGGAATTTGATAAATATAAAGAACAAATATTACAAAGAAAAATAACTGCAATATCTTTAGATTTATTAATTGAATTATCTAGAAACTTATATTTAAATTATATTAATTTTGTTATCTTATTTAGAGAAGGCAAAATAAAAGTAAAATCTAGATTTAATGAAAGCCAATATGATTTTGATAAACCATATTGTAAAACTTATATTTGTGCTGATTTTATGAAGGGTAGAGTTGTAAAATTATACCATACATCACAAGTTGAAAATATGTCAATTACAGTAAACCCACTTACAGGTGATGAAATAGAATCAGAAGAAAATGTAGATAATGATATTAATTTAGATGATGTAAGTAATGATAGACCTGAGCTTGTAAAGGTTGAAGATGATAGTGTAATTAATAAAATTAAGAAAAATAAAAAAGTATTAAATAAAAAGCTTGCTTTAGCTAAGATATCATTTGGTATGTCATTATTATTTATGATTTTAGCAATTGCTAATATGGTTGTTGCTTTAATTGGTAAAAATACAAATGTTGAATTCTTAGTAAAATATAATGAAAAAATCAATAATCAAGCTATTGGAATTATTGTAATTTCTGCCATTGTAGGTATCGTATGTGCAGTACTTGCATGTATTATAATGTTTAAAATTAATAAGCATAAAGATAAATTAAATTCACTTGAATTTATTTATCAAGCAAGAGGAAAAGAAGTATTAAATGAAAAACAAGAAGCTAAATTAATTAATTTATCATTAAATGAAGAAAAATATAAAGCTTCAATTGGTAAAAATTATTCATATATTTCTATTTTATTATATGCATTTATTAATATCTTATTTGCATGCTTATTAATAACTCAAATTGCATTTGGATCTGCATTTACTGATATAATTAAATTTGATCCAGCAAATAGTATGTTTATGGCTAAATTTGCAATTTCACTTTTAGCTGGTGCAATTTTAGTTTCAGTATATACATTCTTTAGAAGAAAAGGTGGAGTATCTCCATTAATTCTATCTTTAATTGTAAATATTGGAATTAATGCTTTAGTTTTCTTATTAATGTAGGACGTGATTAAATGAAAGTATATATTGAAAGCCTTGGCTGTGCAAAAAACATGGTCGATTCAGAAATGGTATTAGGATTATTAAAAAAGAAATTTGAAATTATAAATGATGCAAGCCTTGCAGATTTAATAATTATTAATACATGTGCATTTATTGAATCAGCCAAAAAAGAATCAATTGATACAATTTTAGGCTTATCAGATTATAAAAAAGAAGGAGCTAAGATGGTAGTTATTGGCTGTCTTGCTCAAAGATA
>CADBQV010000115.1 GCA_902796895.1 uncultured Erysipelotrichaceae bacterium
GATTTTTTAGTATCATATAAGCCATGTATTAGCATTTTAGCAAGTAATCTATTTGCATTATAATTTCTATATTTTGATGCCATATCTAGCAAAGAATAAACATTTGTATATTTTTTATTATATATTAATATATTTGCTAGATTAAAAAGCTCTGTTTTTAAGATATCATTATTATTTATACCTTTAGACATTAATTCTTCATATATCATTTTGGCATTTTTTAATCTATCTAAATAATTAAATAAATCATTTGTTGATTTTTCACCAGGATTATATATTACATTAACTCGATTGCCTAAGAATCCTGTTTCTTCAATTTCAGCAATTGAATCATTAATTAATGCATATCTTAACAAGAAATCATATTCTTCTGTTAAAAAATCTATATATTCTTCAATTTTTACATAACTTAATAATAATTCATTTTTATACATCGACATCACCTTTAATAAAATTATCGCATAATTTATAAAAAAATACAAATTAAAAAAACTCTATATTTCTATAGAGTTAGCGTGATAGTATTTCAATACCATCTTCAGTAATTAATATTGTGTATTCAAATTGTGCAGATAAGCCACCATCATCTGTATAAATTGTCCAATCATTAGATGAATCTAAAAATACTTCTCTTGAAAATTCATTTACCATTGGTTCAATTGTAAAAATCATACCAGGGAAAAGTACCATACCAGTTCCTTTTTTTCCATAATGGAAAACAAATGGATCTTCATGGAAATCCTTTCCTACACCATGACCACCAATTTCATGAACGACACTAAAGCCATTTTTCTTACAATATTTTTCAATAATATAACCAATATCTCTTAATCTTGAATAAGGCTTCAATTCTTTTATACATAAATCTAGTGCTTCTTTAGTTACATCTACTAATCTTTTAGCTTCACTATCGACATTTCCGATTAAAAACATTCTTGAAGCATCACCATAATAGCCATTATAAATTGTAGTACAATCGACATTTATAATATCACCATTTTTTAATATATCATTTTTAGATGGTATACCATGACATACTGCATCATTTATTGATGTACATACGCTTTTAGGGAATCCTTCATAATTAAGTGGGGCAGGAATACCGCCTAGTTCTCTTGTTTTTTTATCTACAATCTCATTAATATCTTCAGTAGACATACCAGCTTTAATATGCTTAGCTACCTCATCTAATACTAATGTATTGATTCTTCCTGCTTCTCTTATTCCTTTTATTTCTTCATCGTTTTTAATCATTTCTCTTGTAGGTAAGTCTTTATCAGAAACACCTAGATTCTTATATTTAGCAATAAGATAATCATAATCAATCATCGTCTTTATCTCCAGTTGTTTTTTGAATATACATTTTTTGCATACATAAATCTACATTATATAAATCATCAGAATACTTTTTTAAATTAGCTTTATCTGATTCAGAAAATTCATTATTAGATTTATATCTTAATTCATGCTCAAGTGATGCCCACATATCCATAGCTATAGTTCTAAATTGAATCTCAACAGGAATTATTACTGTCTCTTTCATATATATTTCCATATCAAATACTATATGAACACTTCTATATCCAGTATCTTTAGGCTTTAAGATATAATCTTTAGTTAATCTAACTTTAATATCCTTTTGTTTTGAAAGTAGGCCTATCATTTGATAAATATCATTTATATAATTACAAATAACTCTTATGCCTGCAATATCATATATATTATTTTTAATAGTTTCCATAGTAGGCGGATGCCCTCTTCTATGGATTTTTTCTAAAATGTTATCTAAGGTTTTAATTCTTGCTTCAATATGATGAATAGGATTATGAGCAAAAGCATAATCACAATAATCATCTAGATTTTCAAGTCTTGCTGTCATTTCCTTTAATGCATAACGGTAATACTTTTCAATCTTCATATATTCTTGAAGCAACAATTTATCCTCTACAGAAGCATTTTTAATAGCTTCCATATTAATTAATAATTTTCCACTTGTTGCCATCGAAATCACCTATATTAATAATACCATATTTTTTTTATTTATTATAGTGATTATCGATATAATTTTTCATAAATTTTGTAACAAGCTTTCCTTCTACTAGATGATTTAGGACATCATCTATTTTAAACCAGCTGTAAGAATCAACCTCATAATTAGTTATAAGCTCTTTTTTGTTTACAAAAACTAAATAATTGTGTATTAAAGTATTACTTTTTTCAAAATAAGAGCTTAAAAGAGGCTTTATTTTAATTGCTTCAAGTCCAACCTCTTCCATTAATTCTCTTTTTAATGCTTCCTCAGCTGATTCACCTTTATTAATATATCCTGCGACAAGTCTATAAAAATCTGTATTATATTGCTTAATCAATAATGTTTCATTAGTATTTTCATTTATAATGATCATACTTACTGCAGATGAAAATATTGGAAATATATATTCCTTACAATTATTACAATATGGAATCATTCCTTCATTTTCTAAAAATTTTAATTCTAATTTATTTCCACAATTAAAGCAATATTTTAATTCAAGCATATTAATTAAATTCCTTAGCTATCTTAGATACTAATGACATATCACAAAGACCATTATAATTAGCTTTAAAATGCTTCATAACTGAAGGAATCTTTTTATCTTCTAATCCTTCAATTATTTTTCTAATTTCATCTTCAGACATCATTTGTGGTAAATATTTAGATATAATGTCTCTTTGCTTTTTAATTTCTTCTGCTGAATCTAATCTATTGCCTTTAATATAGCAATCATATTCTTCATCTAATTCTTTAATAGTCTTTTTAATAATATTTAAGCAATCACCATCTGGTAAGCTTTTAGCATTTAATCCTTGATTGATGCTTTCATTTTTAAATTTACCATAAACTATAGATAAAATACTTCTTTTTACTTTATCATGTTCCTTTAGTGCATTAATATTTTCTTTTGCAATTTCATCAAATAACATACAATCCCGATTGACAGTCAGGTTTCACCTCTTTTTGTTTTAATATTATAATTTTATACAATTGTCATCTTGTATTATACATTAATAATTATAGCACTAAATGAAACAATATATTTATGAAAATTTTTTCATAGTTTATTTTTATTATATATGATGTATAATAAATATAAAGAAAACGTTTTTGCATAAATGAATAGGAGGGATAACATGCAAATTACTGATGTTTTAAAAAACAAAAAATATAAGCTTCTTTTAATTATTGGAAAGCCAGGTTCTGGTAAAAGTAAATATCTTGAAAATTATTCAAAAGAAAGTGGTATTCCAGTTTTAAATTTAGATAGCATTTTAGGTAAAAAATTACCACCAAACCAAGATAATTCATATATCTATGGTTTTGTTAGAGGTTTTTTAGAAGCATATAAGCAAGAACAAATTTTAATTGACAAGAAAGCTATTTTATATAATAAAGATAGTAAAATTGATTTATTAGATTTCTTATTAGAATTATCTACAAAAAAGATAGTTATAGCAACATGGAATGGATATACTGAAGGTGATAAATTAATCCATGTTTGTGAAACATTACATAAAGACTTTGAATACGATTTAAAGAAAATTGATATAGCATATATCGAACTAAAATAATAATGTGGTCCAATTTTGGACCACATATTTTTTTATATTTTTATATCTTTAATTATATTTCCATTATCATCTAAATAAATTTTTCTTCTTTGATATTTTTCATATTTATTTATCGCATCTATAAAAGATATAGAATTTATTTCAATTAATTTAGAATCTAATAAATATGAATCATCAAATATATCTACTCTTATTCCTTTAACAATATATTTATCCTTTTTAGTTATTAAATAACCATAATCGTCAAATACATAATCATTTAATAAATTAGGTAATGCTTCTTCTATTTTTAATCTATCATTACTGATAAAGCATCTTACCTTATTTGGTAAATATATTAAAAACATTATTTTCTTTTTGAAATTAACCATTTTTAATTCTTTAATTGATATATAAAGACCAACAAATATAATAAATGATAAAAGAATTGAAATAATTACAAATATTAATATTCCTTTATTTTGATCAAATATGATATTTCTATTAATAATTAATACAATTAATAAAACTATAGACATTATAGATAATACAAATAATATAATATTAAATATTATAGTTGATAATGATTTTTTACCACTATAAGCTTCTTCAAAGTTTTTAAGTCTTTTTGATTTAAATATTTTAATATCTGAATAAAAGATAGACATAGTTATTACATATGACATTATTACTGCAAAAATATTTAATATTTGTAAGAATAAAAGATAAAATAAAGAATCACCTTTAATATCTGATGATATATATGTTATTAATTCATATATTAAATATCCTAAATAAGAAAAATCAATTATAGATATTATAATTAAAGATGTTTTTCTTCTATTTCTTATGCCAATTAAATTTAATATTAATATAATAAAATAATTAAGAAAAAATGTACCTAATAATACATATAAAAATTGCATAATTCCTCCCAAAATAAAAGGCAAGATTACTTGCCTCTATTTGTTAATTCTAAAATTATAATAGCTATTCTTAATAATTCAATATAAATATAAATTAAACAGAATATTAAGCCAAATGCAACTGACCATTCAGCTTTCTTATCAGC
>CADBQV010000116.1 GCA_902796895.1 uncultured Erysipelotrichaceae bacterium
GATATGATTATTAATGTTAAATATTATCAATTATTTAAATATTATAATCCTAAGACTGTTACAGCTATTGAAATTTTAAAAAGTGATATTGAAATAGATGAAAATACACCAGATGAAAGTAGTGTTGCTACTATAGATAATACACAAAATATAGATGATACATCATCTTTATAAAATAATAAGGACCCAATAAAATGGGTCCTAATTTTTATTCATCCTTTCCTTCAAAAGGATCATTATTTTCATATTCATATACTACAGAATTTACTTTTTGTAATGCACATTTAATTTTATGCTTAGGTGCATCATTATCAATTGCCATATTTAATTCAAATAATGCAACCTTTAGGTCATTAATAAATTCTATATCATATACATAATCATCGAAATCATCATCGAATGGGTATTCTTCATCATCCTCTTCATCATCGAATAATGATAATTGTTCTTCAACACCCTCAGTGTTTGGTAAATTCTTGATGAATTCAATCATCTTTTTTCTTTCTTCATCATATTCTTTCATCTTAAGCTGTATTTCAGCTCTTTGAGCGTTTAATTTTTTAGTAGTCTTTTTTAGTTCTTTTATATTATATTCAATTTCTTCGCTTCTAGTTAAGATATCCTCACAGCTTAATTTCTCATCTTTAATTTCATTTTTGTTTGCCATTTTCATTCCTCCCTTTTAATCTATTTTATCATATGAGATTGTTTTATTCTATATTATTTTAATTATAATAATAAATATTATTTAAACAAATTATAAATAAATTTAAAATTATAATTTTAGAATCTTGAAATTGTATTTTATTAATGTTATAATCATTAAAATTTTTAAAATTTGGAGGTAATTATGGCAACATTTATTAATGAACCATCACGTACATTTAGTGAATATTTATTAGTTCCTGGTTATACAGATGAAAATTGTATTCCAGCAAGAGTTTCTTTAAAAACACCACTTGTTAAGTTTAAAAAGGGTGAAGAGTCAAAAATAACAATGAATATACCTTTAATTTCAGCTATCATGCAATCAGTATCTAATGATACATTAGCTATTGCCTTAGCTAAAGAGGGTGGAGTTTCATTTATATTTGGATCTCAATCTATTGAATCACAAGCAGAAATGGTAAGAAAGGTTAAATCTTATAAAGCCGGATTTGTTATTTCAGATTCAAACTTATCTCCTAAAAACACACTTGCTGATGTGTTAGAATTAAAAGAAAAAACAGGACATTCAACTGTCGCTGTTACATCAGATGGAACACCTAACGGTAAGTTAGTTGGTATTATTTCATCTAGAGATTATAGAGTATCAAGAATGAGCGATGATACACTTGTTGAATCATTCATGACTCCACTTGATAAATTAATTACAGCTCCTGTAGGTACTACACTTAAAGTAGCTAATGATATTATTTGGGAGCATAAATTAAATAGCTTACCAATTGTAGATAAGGATGGTAGATTACAATCATTCGTATTTAGAAAGGATTATTCATCTCATAAGGATAATCCAAATGAATTATTAGATGAACATAAGCGTTATATCGTTGGTGCTGGTATCAATACAAGAGATTATGAAAAAAGAATTCCTGCCTTAGTTGAAGCAGGTGTTGATGTTTTATGTATTGATTCAAGTGAAGGATATACAGCATGGCAAAAAAATACAATCAAATGGGTAAGAGAAAAATATGGCGATACTGTTAAAATTGGTGCTGGTAATGTAGTAGACGCTGAAGGATTTAGATTCTTAGCAGAAGCAGGTGCTGATTTTATTAAAATTGGTATCGGTGGCGGTTCTATTTGTATTACTCGTGAAACTAAAGGTATCGGACGTGGTCAAGCAACTTCAGTAATTGAAGTAGCAAAAGCACGTGATGAATATTATAAAGAAACTGGTATTTATGTACCTATTTGTTCAGATGGTGGTATCGTATATGATTATCATATTACACTTGCCTTAGCTATGGGTGCTGATTTCTGTATGCTAGGTAGATATTTTGCAAGATTTGATGAATCACCTACAAATAAGGTATTAGTAAATGGCTCATACATGAAAGAATACTGGGGTGAAGGATCTGCCCGTGCTCGTAACTGGCAAAGATATGACCTTGGTGGCGCAACAAAATTATCATTCGTTGAGGGTGTAGATTCATATGTACCTTATGCAGGATCACTTCATGATAATGTATTAGCAACATTATCTAAGATTAAGCATACATTCTGTAACTGTGGTGTCTTAACTATTCCTGAATTACAAAAGAATGCTAAATTAACATTAGTATCAAGTGTATCTATCGTTGAA
>CADBQV010000117.1 GCA_902796895.1 uncultured Erysipelotrichaceae bacterium
AGATGAGGGTAACAAAAATAAAATTATGGAAATGAATATTAAGAATTTAAAAGAAATTAATTCAATCTCAATGGAAAAGGATTCTCAGATTCAACAACTTAAAGAAATAATTCAAGAACAAATGGATATTATAGAAAAGTTAAAAAATGAAAAACTTAATTTAGAAAATATACTTAATAATAATCATAAAGAAATAGAAAATTTAAATCTTGATAAAGAAAGATTAATTCAAGAGAATAAAAATTTTGAAGAACAGCAGAATAAAAAAATTAATGAACTTTTAAAGATAAACAAAGAAGAAAAGGAAAAATTAATTGAAGAATATAATGAAGAATTGTTAAACTTAAAAAATAAATATGAAGATACAATTGAACAATTCAAAATTAATTTCGAAGAAAAGCAAAATAATATTAATAATTATTTATCTGAAAAGAATAAAGAAAAAAATGATTTAAATATAAAGATAGATAACTTAAAAATAGAAAATGAAAATAAAGTAAAAGAATATAATAAATTAAAATACAAAGTAGGCAGTGATGCTAAAGCTGTATTATATTTTGAAAAAAGATTAAATGCATATGATTCAGTTAAAGATAAACAAGATTTATCTAAGATATCTGCTAAAGAATTCTTAGATGAAATCGAAAATATTGCATCTAAATAACAGATATTAGAATATAAAGCTAGATATATTCTAATAGATTAATGCCATACCCCCTATATATCCCTAAGAGTGATTGTATTCTTAGGGATATTTTTATCTCCCATTTTTTCACATTATAAATATATTTATATTTCGTTACATTTGTAGTATAATTAAATAAATTAATAAAAGTCTTTTTTAAAAAGAAAATATAATAATTGAAAAAAATAATGATGAAATAAAAATGGAAAGTAAATAAGATGAATAAAGTAGTATTAATAACAGGTGTATCATCAGGCTTTGGGCTTGATGCAGCTAAAATTTTAATTAAAAATAATTATATAGTTTATGGTGTCGCAAGAAATGAAAAAAAGCTTGAAGAAATAAAAAAATTAGGCATAAACACATATAAGCTTGATGTTACAGATTATAATGAAGCAAAAAATGTTATATTAGATATCATAAAAAAAGAAGGCAAAATTGATATATTAGTTAATAACGCAGGATATGGTGAATTAGGCCCAATTGAAGAAGTATCTATAGATAATGCTAAACGCCAAATGGAAGTAAATGTATTTGCTATGGCTAATATGATAAAATTAGTATTACCATATATGAGAGAAAATAAAAGTGGTAGAATAATTAACATATCAAGCGTTGCCGGTAGGGTATCTACATATTTTGGTGGTTGGTATAACATATCAAAATATGCAGTTGAGGCCTTAACTGATACACTACGCATGGATGTAAAAAAATATGGAATTGAAGTTACTGCCATAGAACCAGGTCCATTTAAGACAAACTGGGGAATTATCGCAAGTGACAATTTAATTAAAACAACTAAAGGTAGTGTATATGAAAGTGATGGAATAGATGTTGCAAATTTCTATAAAGAAGGATATTTAAAAGAAAATTTCTTAATAAAAGATCCAATTAAAGTATCTAAATTAATAGCTAAAGTATGTATGAAAAAGCATATAAAAGCTAGATATTTAGTTGGAAGATTTACAAGAAGTATGGTATTCTTTTCAAAAATACTTCCTGTAAGAATGACAGATAAAATAAAAATGTCTACAAAAAAATAAAAAAATGAGCTATGAAAAATTATAAATCATAGCTCACTTTTATTTTCCAAATTTTGAAATATATCTTGATGTTTTTTCATCATATTCATAAAAATCCTTTGATGCTCTAAATGCACTAACTAATATAGCAATAAAAGGAGATATTACGAATAATAAAATTAATAATTGTAACATATTATTACCTCCAATCTTCAATTTTCAAAAAGAATTATAATACTAATTATATGAAATGAAACAATAATGCGTTTTCATTATTTTCATAACACGTTTTCATAACATTTTCATAAATAAATAAGATATAAATTTAAAAACAAAATAAATTTTTACACTAAATATGACCGATTATGCAATAAATACTTTATTTTTGTTGCAAATATTTTTTATTATTATAAAATAATAATATAAAATAAAAATCCGATTAAATATTTTAATAAGTAGGTGTTATTATGATTAAGCAATTTAGCGAAAACATGGATTTAATATTAGATTTAGTTTTAAAGATATTAAATCAAAAACCAAAGGATAAAATTATATTTAATAAATTAAATGAAACATTTGATGAAGAATTTTCAGCGCCTTCATATAAGGATGATAAATTATTAAATAAAATGGATGAAATCTGTAAGAAAAATAAAAAATATTATTATCCATCTGGATTATTTTTATTTTTTAGAGATTCATTTGAATATTTAATAAAATATGAAGATAGATTTCATGAAATAAAAAATCAATTAGAAAAGACAAAAGATTTATATAAGGTTATTACTGATATGAAAGATGATATGTGGCCATTTCATCCTTTCTTTCAGGAAGCTATAGTCTTATTTTCATGTATTATTGATCCTGATACATTTTCAACTGCAGTTAATCCTGATTTTGTAATGGAAGAATTAGTAAGACAAAATGCGTTTTACGATGATGATGGTGATGTAGTACCTTATGAGCTAGAACTTTTCTTAGTTAAAATTGATGAATATTTCACATATGCATTTGAAACATTAAATGAATTAAAGGATATAAAAGATAAAAATCCTACATTCCATACAATATGTGAATTAAAAAATACGCTAAATAATAAATTTAAAATATTTAATTTAGGATTCATGTCAAGATATCAAACTCTATATCAATTTGCCTTAATGCAATATGATAAGATAAATAAGATATTAGAAGATGTTTCTTTAGGTATTTTTAATGATGAAATAAAATTAACATATAAATTCATTAAAAATAAAATTGATAGCTATGAATTTAAAATTAAAACAATTAAAAATTTAGAAGAATTAAATAATATTAATGACGATGTTACAAATTTATATAATACAAGTGCTGAAAGATATAATGAATATGTTGATTTTGTAAATGTAATGTATTCTGAAATTCCTGAAGTATTTATTAATTTATCTAATCTTGTTACATCAAATGAAGCTCCATCAATTAATCATTTATATGATTTAATCGATGAACAAATTTCAAAAATTGAAATTATCTATGAAGAAAGAAAAAGATTATCTCATGTAAAAGACTTATCTAATAAAATTAAAAACTTTATTGAATTTTTAATGGGTCTTAAAGATGAAATAGGAAATACTAAAGAAATTACAAAGAAAAAAATTGGTAATTTCGAATGTAAAAGCGATGCTGAATTTTTATATAAAAGATTAATTAAACAAAAAGAAAGCTATTTATCTCATGTTAAAGTATTTGATTATATAGCTATGTCAAATGGCCTTGAAGCAAATACATTTAAAATATATACAAGATTAGATTTCCAAAATATCGCTAAAGATATTCGTGATATTGAAAAATTTTTAATATTTGTATCTGAAAGTGTCTTACCAGAAAATAAAAAGATATTAGATACAGATATAGAAAATGAAGGAAGAGAAATTGATTTATTTGGTAAAAAAGTAAAAGTCGCATTAATGAATGAGGATTATAGTGAAATATCATTTGATGATGATATTAAAAGTCATACATTTAATATCCATGACTATAGTGCTTATCATAAGCTTGTAGACTTTGCAGTAGATGTAAGAAAACAACCAGTCTTCCAGGATTATGGTGATATTTCTGAATATCCTTATTTTAAACCATTTAAATATCAGGTTGAATCAGTAAGAACGATGCTTACAAAATTTGAAGGAAAAGGCGTATTTGGTGATCAAGTAGGCTTAGGTAAAACATTAGAGGCATTAATGACTGCTGATGTAATGTTTAGATGTGCGACAATTAAAAACTGTGTAATTGTAACAACTAAATCAACAATTCATCAGTGGAGAAACGAATGTAATACTAAATTCCGTCATGAAGATGGCACTCCTATGTTTGAGGTATATCCTAAGCATGATTCTTATTCATTTATTGATTTAATATCTGAATTAAAAAAAGATAAGGCAACTAAAAATCCTAATGCCTTAAAGGTATATTTAGTATCTACAGAACAAATTAAATCTAATTCAACATTAGAATATATAAAAGAATCAAGTGAATATTTCGAGCTTAAAAATCA
>CADBQV010000118.1 GCA_902796895.1 uncultured Erysipelotrichaceae bacterium
TCACATACATTTAATAAATTTAAAAAATCAACACAATTTTTAGCATATATATCAGCTCTATTAACAGTATATAAAAATGGATTTTCTAATACTATATCTATACCTAAATTAATAGCCTGTTTTGCCTTCTTAAATTTATCAAATAATGATAAATCACCTCTCATTGTAAAAGAAGAAGACATTATAGCTACAACAATATCAGCATTTGATAATTCCTTTATTTTATTAAAATGATATAAATGTCCATTATGTAGTGGATTGTATTCAACTATAATTCCTACAATTTTCAAGATTATCACCAAATAAAATTATAACAAATTATTTAATTAAATTAAATATTAATGTATAATAATAATATGAGGTATGCGATATGAAAAATATATTAAAATTAGAATTCAAGGATGTATTAGATTACATTTTTAAAAAGCTTAAGGATACTAATTTAATTAATAATGAAACAACTATAGTAATGCCTATGCTAGAATATGGCTTAAATGAGGTTGTAAATTATGCAATTATAAATAATATTAAATTAACACTTTGTATTTTTAATTCTGCTGAAAATGTAATTGAACAATCTAACAACAACATTCAAATTATTGCTATTCCATCATCAATGATGATAGATGATCTAATTGAGATGGCTAAAGATATGGCTTTAGAAATTGATAATTCTTATTTATTATCACCATTTTTAAATAGAGATTTTGAATCTTATTTTTACAAAGTATTAGCTAAAAAGATAGATAATGATTATCCAGATATTAATTATTTATCTATACCTATTATATATGGAGATTTAATTAGTGGTTTAGCTAAATATTTTAAAATAAAAAAGGATTGTTATATTAAAGGTGTAATATATAAAGATTTTGATTATAAGCTCGATTTAGATTTAATTGATCAAATAACAAAAGATAATAGAATAGATGATAATTATAATTCATTAGAGATTTTAATTGACCTATAATATTAAATAATAAATTATTTAAAAAATAAAAAATCTTCTTGAATATAAAATTCTTATGTGATATTATATTTAAGAATATAAATTTAAGGTTTAAATAGGCTAATGTGATCTTTTAATGATTTAGCTGTGTTACTTAGAAGGTGCTTCTAGTCTGTTTAGATTAGAAGCATTTTTTTTGGAGGAATTATGAGAGGATTACTTACACTTAAAGAATTACAAACAGAAAAAATCGTTGAACTTATTAAATACGCGCTTAAATTGAAAAAGGGCTTTAAAATTTCTTATCCTGATAAGAAGATGGCAACCCTTTTTTTTGAAAACTCTACTAGAACGCACTATTCATTTGAGTGCGCTTTAGTTAATTTAGGTATTAAGGTAATAGACGTTAACGTTAGGGAATCTAGTGTCCAAAAAGGAGAAACGTTATATGATACTGTAAGAACTTTAGAAGCTCTTGGTATTGATGGTGTTATTATTAGACATCAGCAAGATGAGTATTATAAACAACTTTCTGGCATTAAGATTCCCATTTTTAATGCAGGAGATGGAAAAGGAAGCCATCCTACACAAAGCTTACTTGATTTAATGACAATTTATGAAGAATTCGGTAAGTTTGAAGGTTTGAAATGTGCAATCGTTGGTGATATATCACATTCTAGAGTTGCCCATACTAATGTAGAGATTATGAAACGCTTAGGAATGGATGTATATATTTCTGGTCCTGAGGAATTTAATGATCACTGTGCTACATGGATTTCATTTGATGAGGCAATTAAAACATGTGACATTATAATGATGTTAAGAGTTCAGTTTGAACGTCATGAGGCTAAAATGCAAATGACAAAAGAAGAATATCATGAAAAATACGGTTTGACAGCAAAACGTGTAAGTGAGATGAAAGAAAATGCAATTATAATGCATCCCGCCCCAATCAATAGAGGTGTTGAGATTGCTGATGAGGTTGCTGAATGTGAAAAGTCAAGAATATATAAACAAATGACAAATGGTGTTTATATAAGAATGGCAGTAATATCAGATACACTTGATGGTAATTTGTAGGAGGGGTTATGCTTTTAATTAAGAATGGTAGTATTGTTAAAAATAATCAGCTTATAAAAAAAGATATTTTAATTGAAGATGATTTAATTAAAGAAGTAGCTGATGAAATAAATTTTGATTGTGAAACAATTGATGCGAAAGGCTGTTTAGTAATGCCTGGTGCAGTAGATGTTCATGTTCATTTTAGAGAGCCTGGCTTTGAAAAAAAGGAAACTATATTAACAGGAACAAAGGCAGCAGCTAAAGGTGGTTTTACAGCAGTTATGCCAATGCCTAATTTAAATCCATTTCCTGATTGTTATGAAAATTTAAAGGTTGAAATGGATATTATAAATAAGGATAGCGTAATTGATTGTTATCCTTACGCAACAGTAACTGTAGCAGAAAAAGATGAAAAGATGGCTGATATCAATGGTGTTGCAAAATATGTAAAAGCAATAACTGATGATGGACGTGGAGTAAATAGCTTAGATATTTTAAAGCATGCCTGCTATTTAGCTAAAAAATATAATATTATAGTTGCATCACATGCTGAAGATAATGTATATAAATATGATCCTAAAGGAGAATATGTTGCAGTAAAAAGAGAAATTGAAATTGCAAAAGAAACAATGTGTAAATATCATTTTTGCCATATGTCTACTAAAGAATCATTTGAATATATTAAAAAAGCAAAAGCTGATGGCTATAAGAATATAACATGCGAGGTTGCACCACATCACTTATTATTATCAAGTGATATGATAAAGGATGGAAACTGGAAAATGAATCCACCACTTAGAAGTAAGGATGATGTAAATGCTACAGTAAATGCCTTAATAGATGGTACTGCAGATATGGTTGCATCAGACCATGCACCTCATACAAAAGAAGAAAAAGAAGTTGAATATTCTAAAGCATTAAATGGTATTATTGGTATTGAAACATCAATTCCACTTATATATACATATTTTGTTAAAACAAATAAAATTTCATTAGATAGATTTATGGATTTATTTGTATATAACCCAAATAGAATATTTAATTTAGGTAATAGATATTTAGAAAAAGGATATGTTGCAGATATTGCAATATTAGATATTTCTAATTTACACAAATATAGTGTAGATGAAATTGTATCAAAAGGAAAAAATACGCCATTTATTGGATATGAATTATATGGATTCAATAAATGTACAATAAAAGATGGAAAGATAATTTATAAGGTAAATTAGGAGGGCTTATGATTAATCGAAAACTAGTATTAGAAAATGGTATGGTATTTGAAGGAAAAGCATTCGGTGCTACAACTGAAAAGGTAGCAGAGCTTGTTTATAATACTTCAGTAGTAGGATACCAAGAAACACTTTCAGATCCATCAAACCTTGAATATATCATGGTTATGGGTTATCCAGTAATTGGTTCATATGGTTTAACAGATGAGGATTATGAATCAACTGAATTAACTGTATCAGGCTTAGTAGTAAGAGAATACAGTAAATATCCATCAAACTTCAGATATACTCATGAACTTGATGAAAGAATGGATGAAAATGGAATTCCAGGTATTGAAGGTGTAGATACAAGAGAACTTGTAAGAATCATTAAAGAATATGGTTCAATGAGAGCAATGATTGCAAATATTGAAACACCAACAGAAGAATGCTTAAAGAAAATTAAAGAATATTCTGTACCAAAGGATGTTGTTGCAAGAATCTCAACTAAAAAGGTTTGGTATTCAAGAACATTAAATTATAAATATACTGTTGCATGTATCGATTTAGGCTTAAAGAAAAGCTTAATTAAGATGCTTAAGGATTTATCTTGTAATGTTGTTGTACTTCCATACAATGCAAAAATTGATACAATTATGAAATATAAGCCAGATGGATTATTTATTTCAGATGGTCCGTCAAATCCTTATGATATTGAAGATATAATTAATACAATTAATGAATTAAAAGGCAAATTACCAATTCTTGGTGTAGGCCTAGGACAAGAAATAATTGAGCTTGCTTACGGAGCTAAATTATTTAAACAAAAGGTTGGTCATAATGGTTCTAATTATCCAGTTAGAAATGTTAAAACTAACAAGATTGAAATTACAAGCCAAAATGATCAATATGCAGTAGAAGAAAAATCTTTAGAAAATACTAAATTAAAAGTAACACATAAAAATGTTATTGATGGAATCATTACAGGTGTTGAGGATTTAGATAATAAAGTAATAGCTATTCAATATAATCCAAATCCTTGTGATAATGATTATGTATTTAAAAGATTTGTAGATTTAATGGGAGGAAAGAAAAATGCCTAGACGTAGTGATATAAAGAAAATAATGGTTATTGGCTCTGGTCCAATTGTTATTGGTCAAGCAGCTGAATTTGACTATGCAGGTACTCAAGCATGCCTTTCATTAAAGGAAGAAGGTTATGAGGTTGTATTAGTAAACTCAAACCCTGCAACAATTATGACAGACCCTAATATTGCAGATAAAATTTATATGGAACCACTTGACCTTGAACATGTTGCTAAAATTATTAGATATGAACGTCCTGATGGATTAATCGCATCAATGGGTGGTCAAACAGGTTTAAATTTAGGTATGGCACTTGCTAAAAAGGGTATATTAGATGAATGTGGTGTTGAGCTTTTAGGTATTAAAGCAAATACAATTGATAAAGCAGAGGATAGAGAATTATTCAAAGAATTATGTATATCAATTGGTGAACCAGTAATCGAATCTGAAATTGCTAATAATTTAGATGAGGTTATTAAAGCAGCACATGATATTGGATTCCCTGTTATTTTAAGACCTGCATTCACACTAGGTGGTACTGGTGGTGGATTTGCAGATAATGATGAAGAATTATTACCACTTGCTAAAAACGCATTAAAATTATCTCCAGTTTCTCAAGTATTAGTTGAAAAATCAATTAAAGGCTATAAAGAAATTGAATTCGAAATGATGCGTGATAAAAATGATACAGTAATAGCAATTTGTTCTATGGAAAATATTGACCCAGTTGGTGTTCATACTGGTGATTCAATCGTACTAGCACCTGCTCAAACTTTAACATTAAGAGAATTCTCAATGCTAAAGGAATCAGCAGTTAAATTAATGAGAGCTCTAGATTTAGAGGGTGGATGTAATATCCAATTCGCATTAGATCCATATTCATTTAAATATTATTTAATTGAAGTTAACCCAAGAGTATCTCGTTCATCAGCCTTAGCATCTAAAGCATCAGGATTCCCTATTGCTAGAGTATCATCAAAAATCGCAGTTGGTCTAACTCTAGATGAAATTAAAATTGCTGCAACTGTAGCTTCATTTGAACCAACAATTGACTATGTTGTATGTAAATTCCCAAGATTCCCATTTGATAAATTCCAAGATGCTAATCGTAAATTATCAACTCAAATGAAGGCAACTGGTGAAGTAATGTCAATTGGTAGAACAATTGAAGAATCATTATTAAAATCAGTAAGATCACTTGAAAATAAGGTTGATCACTTAGAATTAGAATCATTAAAGAATAAATCATTAGAAGAATTATTTGATTTCATCAAGAAAGAAACTGATGAAAGAATTTATGCAATGTGTGAAGCCTTAAGAAAAGGTGCAGATATTGATGATTTATATGATATTACTAAGATTGATAGATTATTCATTAGAAATTTAATGAATATCGTTGAAATGGAAAATGTTATTAAAGCTAATCCAAATAATAAGGATGTATTATATGAAGCTAAGCGTATGGGCTTTAGTGATTCATATATTGCTAGATGCTGGAATATCTCTTATGTAGATGTATATAACCTAA
>CADBQV010000119.1 GCA_902796895.1 uncultured Erysipelotrichaceae bacterium
CCACCTGTACCTACACCTGCGACGAAAAAATCGATATCTCCATCTGTATCATTCCAAATTTCAGGACCAGTATTTTCTCTATGTGCTTTAGGGTTTGCTGGATTAACAAATTGTCCAGCAATAACTGACCCTGGTATTTCTTTATTTAATTCTTCTGCCCTTGCGATAGCACCCTTCATACCCTTAGTACCATCAGTTAAAACTAATTCAGCACCATATGCTTTAATTAGATTTCTTCTTTCAACTGACATTGTTTCTGGTAAAGTAATAATTAATCTATAGCCTTTAGCAGCAGCTATAGCAGCAAGGCCAATACCAGTATTTCCTGATGTTGGTTCAATAATTGTTGAACCTGGCTTTAATATTCCTCTTTCTTCATAATCCTCAATTATTGATTTAGCAACTCTATCCTTAACTGATCCAGCTGGGTTAAAGCCTTCTACCTTAGCTATTATAGTTGCTTTTAAATTATTTTGCTTATTAAAATTTACTAATTCTACAAGTGGTGTATGACCAATTAATTCTACTACTGATTTATATATTTTACTCATTTTCTTTTTCTCCTTTATATACTATAATCATTTCCAATTTTAATTAATTCTTTATTTTTTAAATCCTCTAATGTAATGCTATCAACATAATTATTTACTACATCATAGAAGCCTTTCCAAAAATCTATTGTAGAACAAATATCCTTACGTGGACAAACATTACAATCAGTTTGTAAACATGAGACAGGGGCTAATGTGCCCTCACAACATCGGATGATATCCCCGGCTGTATATTCTTTGGGGTCTTTTGAAAGCAAATATCCACCATTATTTCCTCTAACACTAATTAAATATCCTCTTTTTACTAAAAGAGAAACAACCTGTTCTAAATATTTAATTGAAATGTCTTGTCTAGAAGAAACATCTTTGAGTGCAATTGGTGCACCATCTGAATATGATGCTATATCAATCATTAATCTTAATGCATATCTTCCTTTTGTCGAAATCATATTATACCCCCTATTCCTAGTAATTTACTATGATAATTATAACACGCTTTTTAATATTATTCAATATTGAATAAATCACCTGATAAATAATGGTCACCACTATCAGGAATAATCACAACTATATTTTCCTCATTCTGACTTTTTAATGCAATATCTACAGCACATGATATAGCTGCTCCTGCACTTATCCCAATGCTTATTCCTTCTAATTTTGGTACAAGCCTTGCATAATAATATGCATCCTCATCCTTTGCATCAAATATCTCGTCAATCAAAGATAAATCTACTAATCCTTTATCGATAATCTTACCACCAATACCTTCAATTTTATGAGGATGAAATTTACCATCATCGATGTTAACACTTTCTGGTTCTACACCAATAACCTTAATATTCTTAATCTTTTTCTTAAGATATTTTGCACAACCGTTTATTGTCCCACCTGTACCCGCAGCAGCCACAAAATAAGTTATCTTCTTACCTAATGCCTTATATATTTCTGGTCCTGTAGTTTTATAATGCATATCAGGATTATTTAGATTTTCAAATTGATTAACAATGATTGAATCTTTAATTTCTTCATTTAATTTCTGTGCTAATTCTCTAGCACCATCCATAAATTTTTCTTTTGGAGTAAGATAAACCCTGGCTCCATAGCATTTTAAAAGCTTTACTCTTTCAATGCTTACACTTTCAGGCATTACTATGATAACATTATATCCTCTACTTGCCCCAATGACAGCAAGTCCAATACCAGTATTACCGGATGTTGCCTCAATTATTGTTGAGCCTTTTTTTATTTTATTCTCGTTTTCCAATGCATCTATCATATTTTTAGCAATTCTAGTTTTTATAGAACCACCAACATTATAATATTCTAGTTTTGCATAAATATTTGATTTAAAGCCTAAGTATTTCTTTAAATTATTAAGCTTAATAATTGGAGTATTACCAACTAAATCATCGATATTATCGTAATACTTCTTCATAATAACACCTTCTAGTTATACTTCCATTTTACAACTCTAGTCTCGAGCTTTCTAACTAATATATCAATTACTGAAACAACTACTGCAAGTACTAATATACCTGCAAGAATTGCTCTA
>CADBQV010000120.1 GCA_902796895.1 uncultured Erysipelotrichaceae bacterium
ATATCACCATTTAATTTCCAATCATCATAATCAGCGGCTCTACCATCATGTGGCTTACCTGATTTTAATTTAGAACCAATTTCCATTAAGAATACTGCCTTTTTTTCTTTACAGATTCTTTGTTCTCTTTCAGATGGTTCTAATTCAGGATACATTTTTTCTAATTCTTGTGTAGTAATAAAATAGATATCATCAGGTAGGTTATGCTTAATTGAAGGATATTTTTCTTCAACCTTTTTAGCCATATATTTTAAGACCTTATATATTGTTTTAACTGTCTTTTTTAAATATGCTTTAGTTCTATCTTTTCTATCTATTACCTTTTCCCAGTCCCATTGATCTACATAACAAGAATGTAGTGAATCTAAATCCTCATCACGTCTAATGGCATTCATATTAGTATATAGACCCTCACCAACATTAAAGCCATATTTTCCTAAGGCATTTCTTTTCCATTTAGCAAGTGATTGAACAACCTCAACCTCTTCAGATATATTTTTAACATCAAATGATACTCTTCTTTCATAACCATTTAAATTATCATTTAATCCAGTTGATGGGAATACAAAAAGTGGAGCTGAAACTCTAATTAAATTTAATTTTTTGCATAATTCCTTTTCGAAATTATCTCTTACAAATTTAATGGCTACTTCTGTTTCTTTTTGTGTTAATAATGGTTTATAATCTTCCTTTAAAAATAATCTTTTCATTTTATGACCTCCAAAAAAAATAAAAAATCCTTAAAGATAAACTTTAAGGACGAATTATCGCGGTACCACCTTAATTCTATACAAATGTATAGCACTTAATTTATCTTTAACGCAGATATACGTAGGGTTCTACTCTATTCTTCCCTATTCCTCCGAGCTGTTAAATAATTTATTTATATTATCCATTTTCACCAAATTAGGACTCTCTAAAATATATTTTATAAATTATTCTTCTCATCTTAAGAAATATACAAAATCATTTTATAACATTTAACTATATTTGTAAATATTTTTTTATAAAAAGTGATTTTTTTATTAAAAATTTTATAATATATTTATTTTTTGAAATAAAATTCAATTATTTTAAAAATGAATTATATTTCTTTTCGTAATCTAGTGTAGTTTCATCATTGTGTCCTGGATAACAATTAATATTACAATTAAACATATTTTTTAATTTTTTTAATGATTCAATTAATGTATCGTAATTACCTGTAGGAAAATCCCATCTACCTACTGATAATTTAAATAATGTATCACCAGTAAATAAATTATCATTAATTAAATAACAACAAGAACCAATTGTATGTCCAGGAGTATGAATTACTTTAATAAAAAAATCGGATATTTGAAATGTATCTAGGTCATTTAAATAATTAATATTTAAATCATCACATTTAAAAGGTGATATTCTATCTAGCATGTAATATAAATTCTTATCAAAATCATCAAATACTTCTTTTTCATCCTTATATAAATATATAGGAGTATTTAAGAAATATGAAATACCATCAATATGATCAAAATGACCATGAGTTAATAAAATAGCTAATACCTTATAATTATTATTAATATAATTACTAACATTTTTATACATCAAACCTGGATCAATTATTATACATTCCTTTTTATCGTTTGAAAGTATATAGCTATTAGTCATTAATTGTCCTGTAGTGAATTTTTCTATTTTCATTTTATGATATACTCCATATAAGTTTTTTGAGGATTCATACCTAAATTTTTATAAAATTCTTCTGATTTATTATTTCCTGCCCAAACAGATAATGTTATGTTATAGCATTCATTTTCTTTAGCATATTCTAATGCTTTATCAAATAAGATATGACCTATTCCTTTTCCTCTATAATCATCTTTTATAAATAAATCATCGATATATAATGTTTTAAAATCATTCAATACTACATCATTTTTATGATTATTTAATATCATAAAGATATGACCTATAGCTTTATCATTGATTATACATACATATATTTTCATGTTAGGATTATGAATAATATTTAATAAATCATTATAGTTATATTTGGGATTTTTGCCATTAAATAAATCAGGTCTTAAGTTAGAATGATATTTATTAGCCTCTTTTAATAATTCTATAATATCATTAATATTCTTTTCACATGCTTCTTTTATTTCCATATAATCACCTTTTAAACAAAAAAGCCCCAAAGGGCTTTATGTTTTGAATTACTTCTTTTCTTTATGAATTGTATGCTTTTGGCAATGAGGACAATACTTTTTAATCTCCATTCTTTCAGGAGTTGTCTTTTTATTCTTGTCTGTATAATAGTTTTCATTCTTGCATTCAGAACAAATTAACTTAACTAAATCACGCATCTTTTTATCCCTCCAGACCTAAAGATTAGTTTACTCGATTATTATATCAAATTGAATTTATTAAATCAATAATTATTTTTCTATTTTAACATTTTTAAAGATAATAATGCTTAAATTTATAAGATTATGGAAATATTATCGATTTTTTAGTATAATATTTCTATCCTGAGGTGCATTTATGAGACGTGAAGAAACAAAAGTTGTAAAAATTAAAGATAAATATATTGGTGGAAATAACCCAATCTTAATTCAATCAATGACTAATACTAAAACTAAAGATGTAAAAGCTACTGTTAATCAAATTAAAGAATTAGAAAAACTAGGCTGTGACATCATTAGAGTTGCCGTATTAGACAAAGAAGATGCTTATTCTATTTCTAAAATAAAAAAAGAAATAAATATACCACTTGTTGCAGATATTCATTTTGACCCTGAACTTGCAATTATCGCAATAAAGGAGGGTGTAGATAAAATAAGACTAAACCCTGGTAATATCCAAAACAAAGATAAAATTAAAGAAATAGTTAATCTATGTAAAGAAAGAAATATACCTATTAGAATTGGTGTGAATGCAGGTTCACTTCCTAAAGGAATGGAAGTGAATGCTAAAAATATGATATTAGCAGCAAAAAGCCATATTGATATCTTAGAGGAATTAGATTTCCATGATATTGTATTATCAATTAAAGCTTCTAATATTGATTTAACATACGAAGCATACAAATTAGCATCAGAAACATTCCCATATCCACTACATGTAGGAATAACTGAGGCAGGAACAAGCTTTAAAGGATTAATAACTTCTTCTATTGGACTTTCTAAAATATTATCACTTGGAATAGGAAATACAATTAGAGTATCACTTACAGATGATCCAAGACTTGAGGTTAAAGCTGCAAAAGATATTTTAAGAGAATTGCATTTAAAAGATAACCTTCCTACTATTACATCATGCCCAACATGCGGAAGAACCCAAATTGATTTAATTCCAATTGCTAAAGCTGTTGAAGAATATTTATATACAGTAAATAAAAAAATACATGTTGCAGTAATGGGTTGTGCTGTAAACGGACCTGGTGAAGCAAGAGAGGCAGATTTAGGCATTGCTGGTGGAATTGGTGAGGCATTAATATTTAAAAAAGGTGTAATTGTTAAAAAAATTAAAGAAAAAGATATTATAGAAGAATTAAAAAAAGAAATAGATTTAATGTAAAAAAAATTCAGTTCACATTTGAACTGAGTTTTTTTTATTAATAAATAATTAAATTTTCATATCTATATTTAGTAAAAGGAAATTATTTGCTTAAAATAAAATTTATTTCTTCCTTATCCACTTCTA
>CADBQV010000121.1 GCA_902796895.1 uncultured Erysipelotrichaceae bacterium
AATGCTTATGCCAATATTTTAGGACCAATCATTCATAATATAGGAAATATATTATATGTATTAGTTGCAATACTTGGAGTTATATTTTTTACATTTGAAGTTAAAAATCCATCTCTTATATTATTTAAATTTGAGAATATGAAATTTGAATTTAGATTTGATGCTAAATTTGAAACCGTTCAAATAGGTTATTATGTTGCATTCCTTGGTATGTCAAGACAATTCGCTAACTCATTTAACCAAATTTCAATGCAATTAAACGCTGCAGTAATGGGCTTAGCTGGTGCTGATAGAATGTTTGAATTAATGGATGAAAAGCCAGAAGAAGATAATGGCTATGTTACACTTGTTAACGCAATTATTGATGAAAATGGAAATATTAAAGAATCTGATAAAAAGACTGGTAAGTGGGCTTGGAAGCATCCACATCAAGATGGTACACTTACTTACACAGAATTAAAGGGTGACATTAGATTATTCGATGTAGATTTTGGATATTTCCCTGATAAGATTGTTTTACATAATGTTTCAATTTATGCTAAGCCAGGACAAAAAATAGCATTTGTTGGTGCTACAGGTGCAGGTAAGACTACAATTACTAATTTAATTAATCGTTTCTATGATATAGCAGATGGTAAGATTAGATTTGATGGTATTAATATTAATAAAATTAAGAAATCAGATTTAAGAAGAAGTATTGGTATAGTATTACAAGAAACTAATCTATTTACTGGTACAGTAATGGAAAATATTAGATATGGTAGACTTGATGCTACTGACGAAGAAGTAATAGAGGCAGCAAAAATTGCTAACGCATATGACTTTATTACAAGATTACCTGAAGGATTTAATACAATGCTATCAGGTAATGGTAGTCAATTATCACAAGGTCAAAGACAATTACTTTCAATTGCAAGAGCTGAGCTTGCTGATGCTCCCGTAATGATTCTAGATGAAGCGACATCATCAATCGATACAAGAACTGAAGCAATAGTAGGTAAGGGTATGGATTCATTAATGAAGGGAAGAACAGTATTCGTTATTGCCCATAGATTATCTACAGTTAGAGATAGTAATGCAATTATGGTTTTAGACCATGGTTCAATAATTGAACGTGGAGATCATGATGATTTAATCAATCAAAAAGGTGTATATTACCAATTATATACAGGTGCATTCGAGCTAGAATAATTGTTTTAAAAGAAATATAAAATATATTATCTTTACAAGATAATGATTTAATAGTATAATAGCAATGTATTTTTAAAAGCTGATCCCAGCATGAATACTTTATTGGTTTAGAGAACTATAATATTGGTGAAATATAGTCGATATAATTTATTCGGATCACTGGAGGAGCTAGCTATAGGAAATTAAGTATTATAGCTCGTATATCTGCGTTAAAGATTAATTGAGTGCTATACATTTTTGTATAGAATTAAGGTGGTACCGCGGTTTATTCGTCCTTAAAGTTTAATTACTTTAAGGACTTTTTTATTTTAGGAGGCAAAAATGAAAGACTATAAAGATACCTTATTTATGGGTAAAACAAATTTCGAAATGCGTGGTAATTTAACAAATAAAGAACCACTAATCCAAAAAAAGTGGGAGGATATTGATCTTTATAATAAAGTTATAAAGAAAAATGAAGGCAAAAGAGAATATACACTTCATGATGGACCTCCATATGCAAATGGAGATATTCATTTAGGACATGCATTAAACAAAATTTTAAAGGATTTTGTTGTAAGATATAAAAATATGAATGGCTATAAGAGTGTATATATTCCTGGTTGGGATACTCATGGTCTTCCTATTGAAAATGCACTTGCTAAAACTGGTGTTTCAAGAAAAAATACTGGTTTAGTTGAATTAAGACAAAAATGTGAAGAATATGCTTATAAGCAAGTTGAAAGACAAAAAGTAGGATTCAAGCGTTTAGGTGTGCTTGGTGATTTTGAACATCCATATATTACACTTCAACATGACTTTGAACGTGATCAAATCTTAGTATTTGCTAAAATGGCAGAACGTGGCTTAATTTATAAAGGATTAAAGCCAGTTTATTGGTCTCCATCTAGTGAATCTGCACTTGCTGAAGCTGAAATTGAATATAAGGATATTACATCTAAAGCAATTTATTTTAAATTCCCAATTGTAAATGCAGAAGATGATTTTAAAGATGCTTCATATATGGTTTGGACAACTACACCTTGGACATTACCTTGT
>CADBQV010000122.1 GCA_902796895.1 uncultured Erysipelotrichaceae bacterium
CAGAAAATAATCGCTATTGTTGTAGGAAACATTACATCACCTGTCGTTTGAAGGGCTCTAACCATTACTATATTTATCGCTCTACCTAATTCAAGGGCAATTTCTATATATAATATCTTAGTACATAAATTAATTACTTCTTGATCATTTGTAAAAATCGAGAATATAAATCCTGAAAGTAAGGCAAATAATGTTGCAAAAATCTCAGACATTATTATTGATACAACTAATGTTTTCCATACTAATCTATTAGCTAATTCATTTTCTCCTGCCCCAATATATCTACCAAGTAATATTTGCATACCTTGGCTTGATGCGTTAACAAACAAATATGTTACTAAAACGATTATAGATGCATACGTCTTGGCAGCTGGAGCTGATATAAATTCTAAATTATTTATTAATACTCCATTTCTACCAATTGTATTAATAAATGCCATTATTACTATTTGACTTAATGAATAACTAAAAGATTCTCCTGCTGCAGGAAGACCTATTGAAATTAATTTTTTTAATTCCTTAAAATTAATAGGGAATAATCCCTTAATTGATATATTAATCCTCAATTTTAATGTAACTACTAATAATAACATTATTACACCAATTGTTCTCGATATAACTGAGCCAAGGGCAACTGCGACAATTGGATTTATTTTAAATCCAAATAAAAATAACGCATTTAAACCAACATTTATTACGTTAAAAATAATTGATATTGATAATGATGTCTTCATATATTCATTGCTTCTTAAAAAGCTTTGTAATGACATCATTAAGGCTTGAAGGAATAGTGTACCGCCATTAATCATTAAATAAATAATTGCGTCATTAATAATATTATCCTGTACCTGTAATAACATTAATGATGGTTTAGCTAAGGTAACTAATAAAATAGATAAAATCATTCCTACAAATAAATTAAAATAAAAAGATATTTTATATATTAACGCTTCTTTTTCTTTATTTTTAGCGCCTTTATATTGATTAATTAGAATTAAAGACGCACTTGATAATACTGATATTGTTACAACTAATAAATCTAATATAGAATTAGCTTGATTAATTGATGTAGCTAAATTATCATTTTGTACCATTATTTTATCTACATTTCCAGCTAATATTTGTAATAAAAGTTCTAAAAAGATAGGTATTATTATGAAAATTAATTGTTTAACATTTATTTTATTCATAATATATACCTCCATGACAAATGTATTATATACCTAAAAAATAAAAAGTAAATTGGCTATTCAATGAAAACATTTTATCTATATGTATTAATCCACATATTACCATTTAACAGATTAAATGTTATATTTCCTCTATCCTTTGTCATATATACTTTTGATATTTTATTTAATCTATCCACTATTTCTTTATTAGGTAAATTATATTTATTATTCTTACCTACAGATATAATAGAAATATCTGGACTTACATAATCTAAGAATAACTTGGATGATGAAGTATTTGAACCATGATGTCCTACTTTTAATATATCAGAATTTAGTTTATTACCATATTTATTGACTAAATCATTTTCTTCTTCCTCTGTCATATCACCCGTAAATAGAAATGATTTATTAAATATTTTTATTTTAAAAACAATTGAATTACTATTTACTTCTTCGTATTTATTAATTGGTCCTAATATTTCCATTCTTACATTATTTAAATTAATAATCATATCATAATTAACAATTATTTTATTCTTATAATCCCTTAATAATAAATCAAATCTTTCATCATATCTTGGATAAATAATAGTTTTTACTGTTATTTTATTTAATATTTCCTTATAATCTCCGATATGATCATCATCACTATGAGTTAATACTAAATAATCTATTCTATCTATTCCTTCTGATTTTAGATATGAATATGAATTATATGCATCTACTAATACAACACCTTGATTATATGGTAATCTAATCAAGGAAGAATCTCCTTGACCTACGTTTATAAATGTCACACTAGCAAATGGATTAATGTATTTAAATAAAATAATTATTGATAAATATATTGTTAATAATAAAGAATTAAAATATGTATTTTTATTCTTAGCTAAAGAATATATTATTAATCCATATAATAAATAATAAGCTAGAATCAAATATATATTCATGGCTTTTATATGTATTAGTGGTAAATAATTTGATAGTCCTTCAATATACATATTAATAAATATAAATACATATTTTAAGCCATAATCTAATATTGGAAATATAGATAATATGTATGATATTGGTAATATGATAAATCCTAAAATTGATGATAATAGTGGTGATATAAATATTGATAATATAGATATTGAACCAGTTATTTTAATAGTTAAAGGAATTGTTCCAAAATATATTAATAAATATGATTTAATACTTCTTTTTATAATATTATCTTCAACAATTAAATCATTAACAAATATTAAAATAAATGATACTAAAAAGCTTAATTGAAATCCTATTGAATAAAATGAATATGGATTTAGTAACATCATAATAATAA
>CADBQV010000123.1 GCA_902796895.1 uncultured Erysipelotrichaceae bacterium
AAGATTTATATGGGAAGAAAATATAAAAAGCCAAGTGAGAAATTCAATATAAGAAACTGTTCAATGAACTTTGGTCATGGCGCTATTGTTTTAGGTAGTGAAATGTCTGGTGGTATTAAAGATATTACAATTTCACAATGCTTATTCAATCAAACAGATAGAGGCTTAAGAATTAAGACAAGAAGAGGCCGTGGAAAAGATGCAATCATTGATGGTATTACATTTGAAAACATCGAGATGGATGATGTATTAACACCACTTGTAATCAATATGTTCTATTTCTGTGATCCTGATGGACATACAGAATATGTATATTCTAAAGAAAAATTACCTGTTGATGAAAGAACACCATATTTAGGAACATTCAAATTTAAAGATATTAATTGTAAGAATGTTAATGTTGCTGCAGGAACATTCTATGGTCTTCCTGAACAACCAATTAAATCTATTGATTTAGAAAATATTAATTTTAATTATTCAGATAATCCTAAAGAAGGTATTCCTGCAATGATGGATGGCTTAGATCCTATGAAGGGTAAAGGTTTAATATTCTCATATGTTGATGAAGTAACTATGAAAAATGTTAAATTCTTTGGCTTAAAGGATAAAGAAGTAGAAACAACAGATGTAAGAAAAATTAATAAATAATTATAAAGGGCTATTAAATCTAAATTAATAGTCCTTTTTGACTTATTATTTATAGATGATATAATATTATTAAAGGCTGGTGACGATTATGATAAAGAGAAAAACAAAACTTTTATTATTATCATTATTTTTATTTATTCCTTTCATTTTTTCATCTTGCATTGCTGAGTCTATTATTAGCTTAGTAATAACGCCAGTATTTCCAAATTATGACAAGCTTGAGTATAAAATTTCAAAGGTTAATGGAGGTTGTTGCATAGATTATATTGGAACATCAGAAGCAAAAAACATATATTCAATAGCTATTCCTGATTATATAAATGACATGAAGGTTGTTAAATTAGGAGACAATATTTTTAAGAATTTTTATAGATTAGTTGAAATATATAATTTATCTGATATAGATGTTAAAAATTATATTAGTTATGAATATAAAGATATCGTCATTCATGATTCTATTGAAAAATATTCTGTTGTATCAAAAACAGAAAAATATGCTTTCGCATTACTTGATGATATATTTTATTATGTTGGATCAGATTCTAATTATTATGAAAATGGTGTTTTAGAATTACCTGATTCATTTGATTATAAAGGCTTTAAAATCAATAATTATGAAATCAGACATGATGTGCATAAAAATGAGTTTATAAAAAAAGTTAAAATACCTAAATCAGTAAAAAGAATAGGCGATAGAGCCTTTAGTAAAGAAGATCTTTATAACCCATCAAAACACGAAGAAGAAATAGATATAGAATATGGATTAAATTATATCGGTAAAAATGCATTTTGTAAATCACATTTTAATAATATAATAATTCCTGATAGTGTAATAGAAATAGGTGATGGAGCATTTGAAGGATGCCAATATTTAACTGATATCAAATTATCTAAAAATCTAGATGCAATAAGAGATCATACATTTATGGATTGCACTTTATTAAAAAATGTATGTATAGGCAATAATGTAAACAAAATCGGCATAAAAGCATTTTATAATTGCTCGAATTTAGAAAATATAGTATTTGGAAATAAAATTATATCAATTGATTATGAGGCATTTGAAGGATGTAATATAAAAAATTTATATTATAATGGAACAATAAGCACATGGTGTGGTATTGATTATGATTCTAGATCAATCTCTTTTATACATGGTGATACAATATTTTATTTAAAAGATGATAACGGCAAATTAGAATATAATAATGAAAAATATCAAATATTAAAAGAATTAGTAATACCAGATGATGTAAAGAAAATAAAGAATAGAACTTTTTTAAATTTTAAACAATTATATAAGCTTACAATACATAGTGGAGTTGAAGAAATAGCACCTGATGCATTTTATGGATGCGAAAAAATAATAGAAATATATAATTTATCTAATTGTGAGGTAAATACTAGTTATCCATTCAATATTGGTCACGATATTTATATCCATAAATCATTAGATGAAAAATCAAATTTAATTAAAAAAGATGGCTTAGTATTTATATATCGTGATTTAGATTATTACTTATATGATATAGAATCTGTAGGAAATATTATATTACCTGAATCAGTTGAATGTGATGGCATTATTATAGATGGTTATATAATTGATTATAATGCTTTTTCATCATGTAATTTAAAAAATATAAGCATACCAAATTCTATTAAAGGCATAAAAGCATATAAATATACTATGAAAGATATTAAAACTAATTGTATAGGAAGATTATATTACATAGGTAATGATGAAAATCCATATTTGGCATTATTTAGAGTTGCTGATGCACAGTATCCTTTAGTATTTAAGGATTCAGATAATTGTAAAATTATTTTAAATAACGCATTTGAAAATTCTAATTTTAATGAAATTGAATTATCAAAAAATATAATCTATATTGGTGATTATGCATTTGCTAATAACCGTGGTTTAGGAAAGCTGGTTTTAAATGCTAATATAAAAGAAATATCACCATATCTATGCTACAATACATCAATTAAAGAATTGACTATTCCTTCAACAGTTTTAAAAATAGGAAATAGTGCCTTTGGCCAATGTAATATGTTAAAAACTATTACATTACCTAATTCTATTAAATACATTGGTAAGATTGTATTTTATCAATGTAGTTCACTAGAAACAATCAACTTTGATGGTACAATGGATGAATGGAATAATATAGAAAAAGATGAAGAGTGGAATGGATGCCCTAATAATATAGTAGTTAAATGTAGTGATGGAGACATAGAAATCAATCATAATTAATTGAAACTTATGATAATAAGACAGTTTTATACGAACTGTCTTATTTTTATGCCTTATTTTTTATCTAAAAAATAATGTTTATTATTAAAATGCTTATAACTTTATGTTATAATTAGGTGATATGTGTTTAAACATTATGGAGGATATATGAAAATTTCAATTGGTTGTGACCATTCAGCATTAGAATTAAAGGAAAGTATAATCGAACATTTAAAATCTAGAGGTATTGAAGTAATTGATAGAGGTACTTATACTAAGGATTCTTGTGATTATACTGATTATGGATATATGGTAGCAAAAGACATCAAAGATGGTAAAGTAGATAGAGGTATTGTTATTTGCTTTACAGGTATTGGAATGTCTATGATTGCTAATAAAGTTAAGGGTGTAAGATGCGCCTTAGTTTCAAATAAGGATGCAGCTAAATTAACTAGAGAACATAATGATTCTAACTGTTTAGCACTTTCTGCTAAATATACTGCAAAAGTATATGCAAACGAAATTGTAGATGTATGGTTAGATACAGAATTTTCTCATAACGAACGTCATCAAAGAAGAATCGATAAGATGATGAAATATGAGGAGGAATAATAATGTCAGTATTTATTTTCAATCATCCACTTATTAACGATAAGCTTACAATAATTAGAAATAAAAACACAAATACTAAAGACTTTTGGGAAAGTGTAAAAGGTATTTCTAGATTAATGACTTATGAAGTAACTAAAGATTTAAAAACAAAAGAGATTGAAATAGAAACACCAATATGTAAGACAAAAAAACCAGTATTAGATAATAAGGTAGAAATTATTCCAATTTTAAGAGCAGGTTTAGGTATGGTAGATGGAATAAGAGAATTAATACCATCTGCAAGTGTTGGCTTTATAGGATTATACCGTGACGAACAAACTTTATTACCACATGAATATTATGCTAAATTTTCAAAAAATATTTGTGATGATAATACTGTAGAATTAGTAGTAGATCCTATGCTAGCTACAGCTGGTTCTGCAATTAGCGCAATTGAAATGATTAAAAAAAGAGGTGCCAAAAACATTAAGTTTTTATGCTTAGTAGCAGCACCTATTGGTATAGAAAAGTTAAAAAAAGCTCATCCTGATATTGATATATACGTAGCAACAGTAGATGAGAAATTAAATGAAAAGGGATATATCGTTCCAGGCTTAGGAGATTGTGGAGATCGTCTATTCGGAACTATTTATTAATGAATATAGCGAAAGAAGCTAAAACATACGCTTTAGCAACTCAAGGCATATTTAATATGATTGCTATGGCTGGATTTGGATATTTAATTGGTTATTTAATTAATAAAGATTCAGCACTACCAATTATACTTGCTGTTGTAGGTGTAATAGTTGGCCTATCAACATTCGTTTCATATCTTTTATATTTAATTAAACAAGATGAAAAAGGAAAGAAGAAAGATGACCAAAGAAGTAAAGATTAATATGCTAGTTGTTATAATAACAATTGTTTTAGTAACAATAATTACAATCATTCTAGCTTTGTGTGGACAAAATTGGAAATATTATCTAATTGGTGGAATGTTAGGATTAATGTGTCATGGCTTAATGGTTAAGCAAGATGCAAGAATAGCTAGATTCTCTAGACTTGATCCAGAGCATCAAACATTTAATCCTAAGAAATCAGCAATTTTATGGTATATGTTAAGATCAGTACTTGTAATTGCTACATTTGTGATTTTAGCATTATTACTATATAAAGATGGTGCTGATAAGAAAACACAAATAATAAGTATGTTAATTGCTTTAGGAGGATATATGACAATAAAGATTGTATTCTTAATATTGTTAATATTCTTCCATGATGGAAAGAAGGTGGTTTCATAGTGACCTTTGGCTATGTAATGCCTAGTGCAATAAGGTCGACAATTATAATTGTATCAGTACTTTGCGTTTTCTTTATTGTATTATTTTTCTTTATAAGAAAGGTAAACCCGTTAAAGAAGACTCCATTATGGTTAGTACCATTCATGTGGTTAGTTGATATGATGAATGGATTTATAAAAGCTAACATAGGAAAAAAATGGAAAATGTATACACCATGGTTTTTAACATTGGTAATATTCATTTTCTTCGCAAACATATCGGCCGTATACTTATTAGATAACCCAACAGGATATTTAATGGTAACTGCGACCCTTGCTTTCTGTTCATTTGTTGTAATTCAGGTATCTGGTATTACATCACTTGGAATTAAAGGCTACTTGAAAGGATTTTTAGATCCTTTCCCAATTATGTTGCCGATGAATATAGTAAGTGAATTCTCATTACCAGTTTCACTTGCTCTTCGTTTATTTGGTAATGTCATGAGTGGTGGATGTATTACAATACTTCTTAAATACTCACTTGGCTGGTTTGCTACACCAGTAATGCCATTTATCAATTTATTATTTGATATAGCATTTAGTATTATTCAAGTAGCAGTATTCGTTATTCTGTCTGTTATCTTTACTTCAATGAAGATTAAAGATGAAGAAAAAATATATTAAAAAATAGGAGAAAAATATTATGGATTTTATGATGATTTTAAACAACGTATTTGCATTTTTAGAAGAAGTGGTAAGTGGTATTTCAATTGGTTCAGGTTTAAAAGCAATTGGTGCTGGCTTAGCTGTATTCACTGGTTTTGCTGCTGCAATTGGTGAAGGTAATGTTGCTGCACATGCAGTAGATGCTATGGCTCGTCAACCAGAAATGGCTGGTAACATTCGTACAACAATGTTAATTGGTCAAGCAGTATCTGAAACAACAGGTTTATACGGATTAATCATTGCAATTCTATTAGTAATGTAATTATTTATAATTGACTAAGAAAGGACGTTTTGTTTAATGTTTTTAGTAGGAGATATTCAAGGAGCACTTGAAGCAATAAAATCGACAATTCAACAAGCATTAGGTCCTCTAGCTAATTTAAATAGTTTAACCGCATCTGATTTTGAGCAATATGGAATAGATTTTGGTATCCAGCTTGCTGCAACTATTATTTTATTTATAATAGTAGCAATATTTTTCTGGAAGCCAATTACAAAAATACTTGAGCAAAGACGTGAAGCAATAGATAAAGAATTAGAAGATGCAAAAGCCGCAAAGGAAAATGCAATCGAAATTGAATCTGAGCTTAGAAAAGAACGTGATGATGCTAAAGCTGAAATAAAATCAAAGCTTGATCAAGCAGAAAAGGAAGCTAACTTAAAGCGTGATATGATAATTAATCAAGCACGTGAAGAAGCAAAGCGTCGTATGGAAAATTTAGAATTAGAGCTTGAACAAGAAAAGAAATCTATGGAAGCTGATATAAGAAAAGAAATTGTAGATATTGCTTTTAAAGCTGCTGAAAAAATAGTTGCCAAAGAGATTAATCAAGAAAAATATTTGGATGTTGTTGATGAAATCTTGAAGGGGGCTAGTGAATAGTGGTAGAGAAGGAATATGCAAAAGCAATTTTTGAACTAGCTAAAGAGGAAAATAAAATTGATGTTTTTGATAAATGCTTTGATGCAGTAGTTGAAACATCAAATAATGAAGAATTTATGGAGATTATATTAACTCCAAGTCTTTCAAGAGATGAAAAAAAAGAAGTAATAAAAAAAGTATATAAATCATTAGATAAGACATTTATTGATTTCCTTTTTGTATTACTAGATCATAATAGATTTGAATTAATTGAAAAAATCTATGATGAATATAAAAAGAATGTATTATTTGATAAAGATACAATTAGAGTAAAGGTTTATAGTGCTAAGGAATTAACTGATAAAGAATTAAAAGATATTAGTAAGAGCCTAGCAATTAGATTTAATAATAAAAAATTAGCAATAAATAATATAGTGAATCCTGAGCTAATTGGTGGTGTTAGAGTTGTTTGCAATC
>CADBQV010000124.1 GCA_902796895.1 uncultured Erysipelotrichaceae bacterium
CCATATTTTTCTTTTACTGCTTTAAGTGCATAAGTAAGCATTTCTTCTTCCATATGCATTACATCATGGAATGAATTGATATATGAAAATTCTAAATCAAATCCAGTAAATTCAGTTGCGTGCTTTCTTGATGCGAATTTTTCAGCTCTAAATACTGGGCCTGATTCAAAGATTCTTTCAAATCCTGCAGCCATTGCCATTTGCTTATAGAATTGTGGTGATTGTGCTAAATATGCATTACGATCAAAATAATCTACCTTAAATACACCAGCACCTGATTCAGATTCAGCACCAATTAATTTTGGTGAATGAATTTCAATAAAATCTCTATCTATTAAAAATTCTCTACATTTATTAATAAATAAGCTTTGAGTTTTAAACATTAATTGATTTTTATCAGTACGAAGGTCAATCCATCTATAATCTAATCTTAAATCAATATTAGTCTCCTCACCCTTAGGTGCTACAATTGGAGATGGTTCAGCAATTGATTCAATTTCAATTTTATCAGGATACATTTCCATACCATTTAATTTAACATATTCGCTTTTTAAAATTAAGCCTTCTGCTTTAATTACACTATCAGTTGAAATCTTATCTAAAATTTCATCCATTTCAGGATGCTTTGCTTTTTCAATTGTTAATTGAAGCTTTCCTGTTATATCCTTAAGTACGATAAATGCCATTGATTTTTTGTTTCTGATATTTTCTACAAAGCCTGAAACAACATTAGATTCGCCAAGCTTTATATCTCTAATAAATACTCTATTCATTGTTATTCTCCTTTTTATTACACATTTGACAAGCACTATTTTGATTTAATTTATTAATGATATATGGATATACATCATAAATACCAATTGTTTCTTGTTCATCAGTTTGATTATTTTTAATATTTATTTTGAATTCCTTTAATTCATTTTCACCTAATATTAATGTAAATAATGCGTTATTATTATCAGCCTTCTTAAATTGGCTCTTTAAGCTTCCTGATGTATAATCCATCTCACAAGAAAGTCCACCAATTCTTAATACATTCATTAATTTTAAGCTCATTTTTGAAGCTTCTTCTCCTAATGATATAAAATATGCATGAATGAATGAATCCTTAACTAATTTCTTGCCAGATAGGTCTGTTGCTAATAGTAATCTTTCTAAGCCAAATGCCATACCTACTGCAGATGTCTTAGGTCCTCCTAAATCAGAAATTAAATTATCATATCTTCCACCAGCGCCAATTACATTTTGAGCTCCAAATTCTTTAACATTAACCTCAAGCTCAAATACTGTATGTGAATAATAATCAAGACCTCTAACTAAATTAGAATCTAATTCATAATTAATTTCTAAATCATCTAGGGCACTTAATACCTTATTAAATCTATCTTTAGATTCTTGATTTAAATAATCATTAATCTTTGGAGCTGATTTAAAGAAATCTTTATCTCTATCTACCTTACAATCTAGAATTCTTAAAGGATTCTTTTCAAGTCTATTTAAGCAATCAGGACATAAATCATCTTTATATTTTGAAAAATGATTTACTAATACATCCTTATAATTTTTTCTTGATTCTTCATCACCTAAAGTATTGATTTTAACTTTTACATCCTTTAGGCCTAAAGCTCTAATAAGTGATGCACCAAGAGCGATAACTTCAGCATCAATTAAAGGAGATGATGATCCAATTGCTTCAACACCAAATTGATTGAATTGTCTGTTTCTTCCTTTTTGAGGACGTTCATATCTAAACATAGGTCCCATATAAAATAATTTATTTACAGGATTTTCTACATATAATTTATTTTCAATAAAGCTTCTTGCAACACCTGCAGTACCTTCAGGTCTTAAAGTTATTTTTCTTTCTGATCTGTCTAAAAAATCATATGTTTCTTTAGTTACCATATCAGATGTATCATTTATATCTCTATGAAATACATCAAAAGATTCAAATATAGGTGTTCTTATTTCTTTATAATTATATAAATTACAAATCTTTCTAATTGTATCTTCTAGCTTTGCCCATTTTTTTGATTCATTTGGCAAAATATCATATGTTCCTTTTGGTTTTGTTATCATTTTAATCCTCCAAATTCATATTTATAAATTGAATAATATTTTATAAGATGCATTTTATTTTTATAATTTACGTATTCCTCATGATCATATTTTAATTTATTTTTCAAAATTAAATTTAAGCTTCTTTTATTTTCTATATCAGATCCTATTATGACTTTATCACAATCATGGAAATAAAAAGCTTGTTCAATTACTTTATTTAAGCATTTATTCATAATTCCTTTACCCCAATAATCACTTCTTAGAAAATAACCAATTTCAATTGAATTATTTAATATATCGTATGAATGATAATCTATCATTCCTACCATATGATCATCAATTACAATTGCATATCCTTTAGGAATACCATCTTCTATTCTTTTATTAAAAACATCTTTAATTAATACCATAGCTTCAACTTTTTCTTTTAAAGGTCCCCAGTTTAATGTTTCACACATTAATTTATCTGTTCCACAAATATAGAAGTCTATATAATCATTATTATTAATTTCTCTTAATTTAATTTTTCCTAAATTAATTTCATTTAATATAGTTTTCATACATCCTCTAAAATAAAAAAAGTCCATATATAAAAATATATAAGGACGTAATTATCGTGGTGCCACCTTAATTTAGCATAAGCTCTCATTTTCCGTTAACGCCTGGTACGTCTTTTTTTAAAAGATCTCCGAAGGTGTCACGTAATATAATTTATAAATCATTTCACCATATTGATTCTCTCTTATAATAAATTATTATTACTCATTCTTCATCATCAATTTAAAATACGAAATAATTTTATCATTTATGATAAAAATATTCAAGTGCTACAATAAATTAAGATATTAAATTTGAATCATTTGAATCATAATCTATATATTCATATTCATCATTATCAATTTCATTAATAATTGTAGTAGCTGATTTAACTATTTCATTTAAAAGAGATATAACCTCTTCTTTAGGAAATTTATCATCATCTGTTTTACTATATAGATTAGATACTAATGCGTTTAAATTTTTATATATTTTAACTTTTTTAAGTGACATTTCTTTTTCAATATTTAATTTAGATAAACTCTTATATAAAATATAATATAATTCTCTAGAATTAAATGTTATTTTATAAGGTAAGCCAAATAAAGAAAATGCTTCATCTAATATACCATAAATATATTTATTATATGTCTTTGGTCTATCTGCAATATATCTTATTAAATGCTTATCTAAATCCTGATAATAAATATATACTAAAATGGGTCTTACATCATTTTCTTCTATTATAACAGGTAGGTATGTTGTAAAAACATAACATTCGCCACTTGTTAATTCTTTATTTTGATATTCATTTACAAAATCTATGTTTATTTTAGTTTTGTTATAAGGTCTTTCTAATATAGGTAGTGGCATATATCTATTTGAATAAGTATAATTATTTAAATTAACAAATGAAACGACAGATAATTCATTATCAAATGCTTTAATTAAATCATCATGCTCATTTTCAATCATCGAATTTAAAAATGATAATATTTCAAGTACTAAATTTAATTCTTCATATGTTGCAAATTCATGACTATATCCCTTTTTAAAGCGATATATGATTAAATTATTATCTTCTTTTATTCTTGTTTTATTTAATTTTAAATATTCTTTTTCAAGCTCTGTTAGATTTTCTTTAGATACTAATACTGCACATAAAGAATCACAATCACAAATTGATAACAATTCTTGATTTTCAACAGATAATATATCATGAACATAATTAAATCCATCTTTATTTGTAAAGAATTCAACACCATAAGATGTACCAAAGAATTTATCGATAAATACACTCATATATTCTTTAGCATTTGAATTAGCTATATAAAATATATCAGCAGATGTAAATTCTAACCAATAAGATTTTAAAATAAAAGAATCTATTATTTTTTTAATACTTTTATATACTTCCATAATTATTCTTCTTTCTTATAAATTAATACCTTTTTTATTCCATATGATTTGTTTTTAATTAATGTTAAGCCATCCACTATAGCCTCATTTGATTCTTTTTTCATTTCAAAGGCTATTTTACCATTATTATTTAAATAATTCTTACATAATGATAAAATTTCTAAAGTATTATCTAATTTATATGGAGGATCTAATATAATTAAATCATATTTTTCATTAACATTTTTAAAATAATCTATATAATCATAATTATAAAATTTAGCATCATTAATGCCTAAGCTTTTACAATTTTCTTTGCATACATTTAAGGCTTTAATTTCTAAATCATTTAAATATATTTCACTAAATCCTCTTGAATATGCTTCAATTGCCATAGCGCCAGAACCAGCAAATAAATCAAGACACTTACCACCTAAAAAATATTGTCCAAGCATATTAAAAATTGCCATTCTTACTTTATCTTGGGTTTCTCTTGTTGTTTCTAGGTTTGTCATATTTATATTTCTGTGTCTTAAATTTCCTGCAGTTATACGCATAATATCACCTATTATTTGGGCATTTTTTTGATTTCTTTATAAGATATTTTTTGATTATTTATCTTTTTATTCTTTAAAGATGTTAAAAATCTTAATGCTTCTTTTTTAATTTCAATATATGTTTTATTATCTTCTACTATTATTTTTCCAAAATGCTCACGATGAATTTTTAATTCATCATGAAAGAAATTAACAAGCATACTAGGCTTTAGTTTTAAGTCTTTTCCTTTGTTTAATTCTATTATAACAAATTCATTAGATTTTATATTATCTTTTTTTGTTTTTTTACTATCTTTATTTGTTTTTTTATTATCCTTATTATTATATTTTTTTACTAATATTTCAGGATATGTCTTTTTATTTTCATCAAGCATACTAATTAAAGTATTTAATATAGGCATAGGATCTGTTGAAATTTTAGCAAGCTTATAAATTATTTCATCATAATCATGCTTATAATTTAAGCTATTTAAATTATCTAATATTTTATGATATAGCTTTTTCTTTAATACTAAATCAATATCATTTATATCAGGTATTTTATCTTCTTTTATTTTTCTTTTAGTATATTTTTCAATTTCTTCTATTTTACCTTTAGATTTTGATGTAGCAATAGTAAGTGCAACACCAGATAAGCCCGCTCTTGCAGTTCTTCCTATTCTATGGACATATAATTCATTTTCATTTGGTACATCATAATTAATTACACATTCAATACCTTCAATGTCAATTCCACGTGCAGCAACATCTGTAGCAACTAATATATCTAAATTAGAATCTCTAAATGAATTCATAACTCTATCTCTAGAATTTTGTTTTAAATCACCATGAATTCCATCTGCCTTATAGCCATTTTTTTGTAAGAAAACTACTAATTCATCAACCATTGCCTTAGTGTTTGTAAAAATCATAATTGAATTAAACTGATTATAATCAATTAATCTAATTAATAAATCTTTTTTAGAATCACGCATACAATAATATATTTTTTCATCTATATTAGCTGCGCTTAATGTTTTAGATTCTATTGATACTAATTTAGGATCATTCATATATTTTTTTACAATACTTTTAATAAATGGTGGGATAGTAGCTGAAAATAATGCAGTTTGTCTAGCATTAGGCATTTCGTATAATATCTTTTCTAAATCATCTTGAAATCCCATTTTAAGCATTTCATCTGCTTCATCTAATACTAAATATTTAACATTTTTAAATGATATTTTTCCTTTTTCCATCAAATCAATGATTCTTCCTGGAGTTCCAATTACAATTTGAGGCATTTTATTTAATTGCTTAAATTGTAATTC
>CADBQV010000125.1 GCA_902796895.1 uncultured Erysipelotrichaceae bacterium
AAAAGCTACTGGTTCATTAATATGGGGTAATTCATATTCTCATTATTTCCATAAAGTTAGACTAAGAAGATTTACTTATAAAAAGGATTCAGTTACATCACTTGCGATGGCAGCACAAAAATCATCTTTAGCTATACTAGATAAAGAAAATGATCCTGCTATGAAAACAAGAAATGTATTAATTCCAATTCAATTCTTTGGTCCTATTATGTTTGTACCACTTGTAATTATCGGCATTATAATAGATTTAGTTATTGCAGGTGGTGTTAAAAATGTTAATTATACAGTAACATTCGTAATGGCTGGTATTGGTCTACTTTTCTATGTTTTAGCATTTATCCTTACAGGTGTAATATTAAAGGTTGAAACTACAGCTCAAAAAAGAGCACTACAAATATTAAAAGAAGATAGTCTTGCAACTGATGATGAAATAAGAGAAATTGAAGGATTATATAAGGTATATAACTTAGAATATATCAACAATATGATTTTAGCATTCCTAGAATTAGTATTAAGAGTTCTTCAAATTGTCGCAGGTGCTCAAGGAGCAAGTTCAAAAAGCTCAAGCAGCAATTAAATATTAAGTCAATTCTTACGAATTGGCTTTTTTTTCACGAAAATCAACTTTTATTAGACAAAATTGTCAATTTTTAATCATTTCTTTGATTTTTAATTATATTTATGATAAAATATTTTATATTTGTTATTTTAAGGAGAATGAAATATGAATTTAACACTTACATACAAAATATTAAATGCTCATAAGGTTGAAGAAGATTTAGAAAACAACAAAATGTCAATCAAAATTGACCAAACATTAACTCAAGATGCAACAGGTACAATGGCCTATCTTGAATTTATTAGCTTTGGCCTAGATAAGGTTAAAACTGAATTATCAGTATCTTATGTAGATCATAATACATTACAAAATGGTTTTATGAATGCTGATGATCATAAATTCTTACAAACAGTAGCTGATAAATATGGTATTGTTTATTCAAAAGCTGGTAACGGTATTTGTCATCAAGTTAATTTAGAGAGATTTGCTAAACCAGGAAATACTATCTTAGGTAGTGATTCACATACACCTACATCATCTGGTGTTGGTGCCCTAGCTATCGGTGCTGGTGGACTTGATGTTGCTTGTGCTATGGCTGGTATGCCATTTAGTATTGTAAGACCAAAAGTAGTTGGTGTTAAATTAATAAATAAATTAAGAGATGGTATCAGTGCTAAGGATATTATTATTCATTTACTTGGTTTAATGACAGTTAAAGGTGGCGTTAATAAGGTAATTGAATATTATGGTGATGGTGTAAAAACATTATCTGTACCTGAACGTGCAACTATTTGTAATATGGGTGCAGAATTAGGTGCTACATCTTCAGTATTCCCATCTGATGAAGTAACTAAGCATTTCTTAAAGATTCAAGGAAGAGAACAAGATTTTAAAGAATTAAAGGCTGATGAAGGATGTGTATATGATGAAAACTATACAATCGATTTAGCTACATTAAATGCTTCAGCATCTTGTCCTAATTCACCTGATAATGTAAAAGAAGTTAAAGAATTAAAGGATATTAAGGTTGATCAAGTATTAATTGGTTCATGTACTAACTCAAGCTATTATGATTTCATTAAGGTTGCATCAATCTTAAAAGGTAAAAAGATTCATAAGGATGTATCATTAGGAATCGCACCTGGTTCTCAACAAGTATTACAAATGATTACTAAAAATGGTATTTTAGATATCTTACTTGAAGCTGGTGCTAGAATTTTAGAATCAGCATGTGGTCCATGTATTGGTATGGGTCAATCACCTGCAACAAATGCAGTATCTTTAAGAACATTCAACCGTAACTTCTATGGTAGAAGTGGAACAAATTCAGCTAAAGTATATTTAGTATCACCAGAAGTAGCTGCCTTATCTGCTATAAATGGTTATATTTCTGATCCACTTGGACAAAAAGCATTACCTGAATTTAGTTTAGATGTAGATTATCCAAAATGTGATAGCTTACTTTATAAGCCTGAATTCAAGAGTGAAATTGTAATGGGTCCAAACATTAAACCACTTCCTAAATTCAGCCCAATTGGCCATAACTTTGATGCAAAAGTAATGATATCATTAGAAGATAATATTACAACAGACCATATTATGCCAGCTGGTGCTAAGGTATTACCTTATAGATCAAATATTGAAAAAATATCTGAATTTGTATTCTCAAATATTGATGAAGGATTCTCTAAGAGATGTCTTGATAATAATGGTGGTGTAATTGTTGCAAAACAAAATTATGGTCAAGGCTCATCAAGAGAGCATGCTGCAATAGCTCCTAGATATTTAGGAATTAAAGCAGTAATTGCTGCATCTTTCGCAAGAATTCACAAAAAGAATTTAATTAACTTTGGTATTTTACCAATAGAATTAGATATTGAAGCAAACTTATTTGATGAAATTAATGTTACATATGAT
>CADBQV010000126.1 GCA_902796895.1 uncultured Erysipelotrichaceae bacterium
ATCATCATCAATTAAATTTGTTCCAAATGTATAAAAATTATTATATTTTAAATTATAAAAATCATATGGTGCTTCATTTCCATATTGATCTTTCATATATGTAATTTGAATAAGTGGCTTGTCTCCAGATTCTCCAGATAATTTATAGGTTCCATGAACTTTTAATGCTTTTCCAGCATGATCATACATTTCATATAATTTTCCATCTAAATTTGCAGAATCACTTGCTTTAACTAATAAACTTAATGATTTGTCACTGGTCGGACCACTAAAATCTCCACCATCTGGCGGTAATGCCATACAGCCACTGGTACCATCATAATAATCATTAATTAAATAAAATTTATTAGGAACGAGCGTTAGCTATAATAATTCATGTAATGCACAAATTTCTGTATTTAAACCACTTGATATATTTGCAATTCTATTACTTGCATCTCTAATACTAGAATTTATTATACTAATATCTTCTGCTAATTCTCCATAACTCGCATCCATTAAATCGAGTGGGGTATAATATGATAAAATCTCAGATAAATTATAATTTTTAACTTTAATTTCTCTAAGTGTCGTTCCTTTTATAATATATGTAGAAACATTAGAAACTAATATATCTTCTTTAATGATAATTCCATTATTATCACTAACATCAACAATTTTATATAGTTGTCCATCTTTATATAATGGATTATTTTCTGGATGGTGTTCGCCTGTTCCTGTTGATGTTCCTATATTAACTTCAGTAGTAGGATTAATATTTACACCTATTGGAAATTCATCATAAATATATTTTCTTGATATTATTCCTGTGTTATTTGGATTTTCAACTTCATAATATAATGATGTTATATCAGTAATAGGTGAAATATTCATTCCACTTGCATCTAATAATTGAATACTTTTTGCGGTTGTTAACATAAATATATAATTTAATCAATTTATTTCTATATTTTATTTATTTTCAATGAAACTTTTTATCAATATTGATTATAATTAAAAACAAATTTTAAAAACATAAATATTGAAAATTATGGATACGAAACTTATTAAACTTTTTAATGTAGCTTTAGTAGAAAACACTCCAGATAAGGACATGTTCAAAACCGTTAATCAGCTTGCGGCTCAAGTTGGCTATTTTGTTCATCCTGATGTTTGTAATGAATCTGTTCTTGCTTTTTTAAAAGAGCAGTCCATTAATCCTAATGCTACATTTTATAAAAATTGGGAAGATGTCACATCTAAAAATAGACTTGAATTGGCTTTTGACCAGGTTTTTCATTATTTGACTACATATGGAACTGATTTTGCATTGGGCAATGGCTATGTTCCTAATGATGGAGAAAATGATGCGCCGGCTATCGACTTTAAGAATTTTAAGGTGATTATGCCTATTTCAGCTGATGATTTGTTTAATCGCTGTTGGAATATGCTTTGTTCAGGCGTAGCACTTAAAGACGATACTACGCTGGTAGTGGCAGATTATGTAATTGAACATGTTCAAAATGGAAAAATGATTAATGTAGATACTATTAAAAATAGAGAAGCATTAATTTATATTTGTGATACATTGAATATATGGCCAGAAAACACACATAATTTGTTCAGACTTATTATGTACAAAACAACTGGTGATACAATGATTATCAATAACGATGATACAATTCGTAAAATCAAAGTATCTAGTGCAGCATTTGATTTTAATAAATTATCCAATAATGATTTGGTTCATCTGTCTTCTATTTTCTTGCGATATAAAAAGCTGTTCTTAGCATTTAAACATAATAAATATGTTGACAATCGTTCGGCTATTAATAAGCTTCGTAAACTTGCTATCAAAAATCATAAGCCATTTAAGGCTGGATTTTGGCAGACTTTGTTCTCTGAGAAAAAATCGGCTGAAGAGATTAAAGCGCATCTTGATGAGTTGACAACTTACAAAAAGATTGCTCTTATGCAATTATGTAAAGAGCGTTATATGATGCCGAAGGATAATTTGTATTTTATTCGTAATGGAAAACAATTCTTTAAAATAAATGATGCAGTTGATATAACAGTTAAAGAATTGAAAGACAAAGCTTTCTATGCAGCTGTTATATATAATATTCTTAAAGATAGTGTTATTGATACACTGAAAGCTAATTCTGAAAA
>CADBQV010000127.1 GCA_902796895.1 uncultured Erysipelotrichaceae bacterium
ATTTAATATATGAAAAAACAGGCTTAAGAATTGATGCATATTTTTGTGCATCTAAAATAAGATGGATATTAGATAATGTTAAAGAAGCAAAGGAATTATTAAGAAAAGATGAATTATGCTTCGGTACTGTCGATACATTTTTATTATGGCATTTAACTGGTGGTAAGGAATTCGCTACCGATTATACAAATGCATCAAGAACATTATTATTTAATATTCATACACTTAAATGGGATGATGAATTATTAGAAATATTTAATATACCTAAATCAATACTTCCAAATGTTTATCCATCAGGACATTTATTTGGCTATACTGATATAACTAAATTTGGTGCTGAAATACCAATTACAGGTATTGTAGGAGATCAACAAGGTGCTCTTTTTGGACAACTATGTACAAATAAAGGTGATATTAAAAATACATTTGGAACAGGTTGCTTCATGTTAATGAATACAGGTGAAAACCCAGTTAAAAGCAATCATGGATTAATAACTACACTTGGTGCTTGCTTAGACGGTGAAAAGCCATCTTATGTACTTGAAGGATCAATATTTATTGGTGGTGCAGCAATTAAATGGTTAAAGGATGAATTAAGATTAATTAATAAAATATCAGATATAGAAGGATATTGTAATAAAATCGATGATACTGATGGAGTATATTTTGTTCCTGCCTTTACGGGACTTGGAGCCCCATATTGGGATGGAGATGCAAGAGGTATGATTGTAGGACTTACAAGAGGTACAACTAAAGAGCATATCGTAAGAGCAACTATGGAAGGTATTGCATATCAGGTATATGATGTCTTAAAGGCTATGGAAAATGATTTAGGAATTGATATTAAAACATTATGTGTTGATGGTGGTGCATCACAAAATAATTTTTTGATGCAATTTGAAGCTGATATATTACATGCCGAGGTCAAAAGACCTAAGGTAATAGAGGTAACTGCACTTGGTGCTGCCTACTTAGCAGGACTTTATATTGCATATTGGCGTGACTTAGATGATATTAAAGAAAATATAGAGATTGATAAAATATTTTCACCTACTATGTCTCATGAAGAAAGAACAAGAAGAATTCATGGTTGGCATAAGGCAATAAGATTATGCCAAATACATGAAAAATAAAATATGAATTAAAAGACCAAATATTATATTTTAATATATATTTATTGGTCTTTTTTTCATTTAAAAGTTTTATACATTATGATATAATTTATGCAATAGGGGTGATTTTCAAATGCAAAATTTAAATTATAAAAAAATGATGGAATTTATCAAAAAAACATTAGAGGATAATGATGCAATTATAGATAAAAAGCACAATTTAACATTTAGAAATAGATATGAACATTCAATAAGAGTTTTTAAATGGGTAAAAAGATTAAGTGTAGATTTTGATGACTTTAATTATGATATTGCCCTAACAGCAGCATTATTCCATGATGTAGGATATGCAAATGGACAAAAAGAACATCATATTTCATCAGCTGAAATATTTGAAAAATACGCAATAGATAATGATTTTGATCCACTTTTTATTGCTGAAGTTAAATATATAATATTAAATCACTCAAATAAACAAATGATATTTAATAATAAAAATAATGAATTTGTAGTATTACTTGAAGCAGACTTACTAGATGAGGAAGGATCTTTAGGTATTGTATGGGACTTACTAGCTGCAGGTGTTAAACAACCAAATAGCTATTTAGATGCGATAGATGAAATTAAAAAGCATTCAAGTCATATATTATCTCAAGATTATATGGTTACACCTTGTGCTATTAAGCATTGGGATGAAAAGAAAAATCTAGTTAAGGATTTTATCAGTCAATTATATGAAGATTTATTTATGGAGGAAGAATAATGGAATCAAAAAAAATGTTTCAAGATGTATTAGAATCAAGATTTTCTTGTAGAAGCTTTGAGCCTAAAAAAATAAGCTTAGAGGAATTAAATTATATTTTAGAAATGTCAAGACTTGCTCCAACTGCTAAAAATAAACAACCCCAACGAATCGTAGTAGTTGAAAATGAAGGATTATTAGAAAGATTAAAGGAAGCAACACCTTTTACATTTGATGCTAAAACAGTACTTGTCGTATCTTATGATAAGGATTCATGCTGGATTAGAAAAAATGATAGTAAATCATATGGTGAGGTTGATGCTACAATTGCTATAACTCATATATTACTAGCTGCAACATCTATTGATATTGGTTCAGTATTTGTTGGAGTATTTGATGAACAAAAGGTAAAGGATATATTAGATTTACCACAAAATTATGGTGTTGTTGGTATTGTTCCTTTAGGATATCCTAAGGAAATTAAACCCCATAATACTAGATTAGATTTAGAAGAATTAGTTATTTATAAGTAGGAATTTAAAATGGAAATAAATGTTATTGGTGCCGGATTAGCTGGATGTGAAGCTACATGGTATTTAAGTAAAAAAGGTTATAATATTAATTTATATGAAATGAGACCTAAGGTTCAAACACCTGCCCATAAAACAGAAAAATTTGCAGAGCTTGTTTGTTCAAATTCATTAAGAAGTGATTCACTTTCTAATGCATGTGGCATATTAAAAAAAGAAATGGAAATGCTAGATTCTTTAATTATTAAAGCTGCAAGAATACATAGCGTTGAAGCAGGAGGAGCTCTAGCTGTTGATAGAGAAGGATATAGTCAATATGTTACTGATACAATTAAATCATTAAAAAATGTAAAAATCATTAATGATGAGGTAACAAAAATTGATACAACTATACCAACAATTATCGCAACAGGACCTTTAACAAGTTCTCCTTTATGCGATGAAATAAAAAGATTATTTGGTTGTGATGACTTTTATTTTTTTGATGCTCAAGCCCCAATTATATATGCTGATTCAATTAATTATGAAAAAGCATATTTAAAAAGTAGATATGATAAGGGTGAACCATCATATTATAATTGTCCAATGACTAAAGAAGAATTTGATAAATTTTATGATGCATTAATTAATGCTGA
>CADBQV010000128.1 GCA_902796895.1 uncultured Erysipelotrichaceae bacterium
ATATTTTCCATATTATTCCTTTTAATTTATACCCAAAAAGAAATCATATAATTCTTGTTTTCCATCTATTATACCTATTTCTAAATCCGGATATAATTCATTTAATTTTTCTTCTAAATAATTTATTTCTTCGTCACTTACATTAAATCCTTTTATGATAGTCATAACTACCTTTTCACTCATGTCTACCATATTTATAGTATCTAATAATAAATCAATTTTATTTAAGCTTTTTTTAACAATCTTACCATTTAAAAGTGATATATATTCACCTTTAGCTATAGTTATATCATCTATTTTAGCATCTCTAATAGCTTTAGTAAGTGAAATATTAGTAAAGCCATTTATTGCCTCATTCATACTTTCTATACATTCTTCAATTGTAATATCAGGATCTAATACATTAGCCATTTGCAATGCAAAATATCCTTCGACAACTGATTTTGTTTCAATAACATATATGTTATCCTTATTTTGCATCTTTTTAGCTAATAGGGCAGATAATAATATATTTTTATTATTAGGAAGAATTATATAATTATTCGCATTTATAGATTCAAGTGCGTTTATAAATTCTTCTGTTGATGTATTTAGTGTATCACCACCATTAATAATTACAGATACACCAAGTTCTCTAAATAAATCAGATATACCATCACCAGGTGATACAGCAATTACTGCGATATTTTTCTTTTCAGTAACTACATATCCTTTTTTAAAATATCTATTGATATTAGAATCTATTCTAGTAATGATATTTCCTTTTAAATATTCATACATTCCTTTATAAATAATAATTAATCCATATCCTCCAGAATCCTTTACACCAGCATCCTTTAATACCTTTAATAGATTTGGAGTATTATCTAATTCTATTTCCATTTGAGATATTAATTTTTCAAGTAAAAATTCAATTGAGGTATCTTGATTAATTTCATTTTTGATCTTTCTTATACCTTCTCTTGCCACTGTAAGTATTGTACCCTCAGTTGGGTTAATTACTGTATCGTATGCAAGCTTATAGCCAGCCTCAAGTGCATTAGCGTATGTAATTGCATCAATTTTTTCATTATCCTTTAAATATTTAGATTGTCCTCTAAATAATTGTGATAATATAACACCTGAATTACCACGAGCACCAAGTAGCATTCCACGAGAAAGTGATTTTAACGCTATTGATAAATCACTATCATCAATCATATTATTAACACCATTTTCAAGTGTTAATCTCATGTTTGTACCTGTATCTCCATCGGGTACAGGAAAAACATTTAATTCATTAATTTGAGATTCATAATTTATTAAATTAGAAAGTCCATTTATAAGCATTTTTTTATATAAAACGCCATCTAAATACATTGACATATAATCATATCCCCTTAGTAAAAAACACATAACAATTATAACAAATGATTATTATATTGTAAATAATCTATATCTTTAATAATTAAAGATAAAATGTTGATTTTGAAAAATAAAGTATTATAATCTTATATAGAGTATTTAAGAAATAGGAGATTTAAGATGAGCAATTTTACAATTTTTGCAGATGTAACATGCGACCTTACTAAAAATGTTAGATTAGAATATAATATTGAATATTTTAAAGGTCATATGACATTACCTAACGGTAACGAAGTAGAAACTGAATTAGAATGGAATGATTTTACAAAAGATGCATTTTATGCAGATTTAAAGAAAAATCCAAATGGATATTCTACTTCTCCTGCATCACCAGAAGAAATTAAAAAGGCATTTAGACCTTTTTTAGAAAGTGGAAATGATATTTTATCACTTTCTATTTCTACTGCATTATCAGGAACTTATAATTTTACACTACAAGCTAAAAAGGAATTAGAGGAAGAATTCCCAGGAAGAAAAATCTATTGTATCGATTCATTAAGATATTCAACAGGATTTGGCTTACTTGCAGTTAAAGCATCTATGCTAAGAAGCGAAGGAAAATCAATTGATGAGGTTAGAGATTTTATTGAAGAAAATAAATTTTGTGTACATCAAATGGGCTTTTTAGATGATTTATCATTCGTAGCAGCTAAAGGTAGATTAACTAAATCTAAAGCATTCATGGGTAAATTAATTGGTATTAAGCCTATGGGTGAATTTGATTATAACGGCTTAACTACAGTTATTGGTAAAGCAAAAGGATATAACCAATCAATTGATGCCGGTGTTAAATACATTAAAAAATTCATTGTTAACCCAGAAGATCAAATCATCTTTATCGGTGTAACAGATAGAATGAAGCAAGCTTTAGAATATAAAGATAGAATCGAAAAGGAAATTAAACCAAAGGAAGTTGTTATCATGGATGTATTCCCAGCAGATGGTATAAATATCGGACCTGGTTTAATGTCAGCATTCTTCTTCGGTACTAAGATTACAACAGGCTTAGAGGCTGAAAAGAAAATATTAAATGATATTTTAAATACAAAATAATTATTAAAGATCTTTCCCAAGTGGAAAGATTTTTATTTCCTTATAATGTTGTAAATGTTTTTATTTATTGGTAAAATAATAAAAAGGGCTACATTTTAAAATGAGGTGATTATATTGTATAGTGAATTAGATTTAAAAAAATACGATTATTTTGAAGGATCTGAAATTAATTATGTATTGGATTCTTTAACTGGAGTAATATCTAGACAATATATATTAGATTATGCAAAAAGATTAATTGAAAAAAAGATACCTTTTGCAATGTGTATGATTGACTTGGATAACTTTAAATATATAAATGATAATTATGGTCATAATTCAGGTGATATCTGCCTAAAGGATGTTGCTGAAGCATTAAGAGTATGTGTAGGTGATGATGGACTTGTAGGACGCTTTGGTGG
>CADBQV010000129.1 GCA_902796895.1 uncultured Erysipelotrichaceae bacterium
TAGATAATGATAGTGGTAAAATAATTAATTATATAGCTAAAGAAAAGGATTCAATAAAAAGATATATAACAGATGAAAAAAATGGAAAAATTGCAATATCTAATTATAAAGTAATTGAAAGATTTAAAGATTATACATTAACTGAATTTATATTAGAAACAGGAAGGACACATCAAATTAGATTACATGCAAAATCTATTAATCACCCTATAGTAGGTGATAAATTATATAATGAAAATACAAATAGTGATAAAATGTATTTATTAAGCTATTATATAAAATATTATGATGAATTTAAAAAAGAAGAAATAGAAATTTATTTAGATAAGGAGTATATAAAAACATGGATAAAAAAATAGTAACATTAAATGGAGAAAATGGTAAAAAAATAGATTTTAGTATTGAGGCAGAAATTGAATATAATGATGATACATATCAAATATTAATACCTTTAAAAGATGATTTAGAATTATCAAGTGATGAAGCATTAGTATTTAGAGTAGATAATATTTCAAATGAATTAAATTATGAATTAATTACTGATGATTTATTATTAGAAGAAATTGAAAAAATATATAATGAAGAAGCTTAAAAGTATTTATTTATAATAAATAACATTTTAATTTTATTGTTAATAATATACATTTGTGATAAAATCATATAGTAATTATTGGTGGTATTATGAAGAATTTATATCTTAAAATAGATAAATTTATGAAAAAGTTAATAGAATATAAATTCTTTTTAGAAATTTATTGCTTAATCTTAGCATCAATAACTTTTTTTGGTTGGCTAAGTAACACACTAACAGGTATTGGTATTTTACTTTTACTTGCAGTATTTGCAATTATCTTTTTAAAGGATTTAAAATACATAATTCCTAATGTCTTATTTGTAATATTTAATATTCATAAAGACTTTTCAGGTGGAGTAATACCTTGGGACTTAGTTATATTTGCCATTTTATTTATAATTGTACTTGTAATATTTATATTTAAAAATGGAATTAAAATGAATAAGATGCATTCATTTTATTATCTTTTAGCTCTAGCTATAATAGAAATAATCCCAATTGTTTTATATATGGGATTTGATGTATTTAAAAATACAATTCCATTTCATACAAGAGATGATGGTGTAGTTATTGATTTAAGAATATTATATTTAATGTTTTTTGGTAATTTATTATATTTAATCTTATATGTAATTTTATCAAATGGTATTAAATCTAATTCTAATAAGATGCTAGCGGTTGCTTTTTCATATCTTGCAATTATTTTAACATTTGAATTATTAGTAGGTAATTTAGAATCATTAAATCATAATATAAATAGTACTGATCCTGAATTACAGGCTAAAAACACAATCTTTGACCAGTGGTTCTATATTGGCTGGGGTTTATGTAATGAAGCAGGTATTATGATTTTATTTTCAATACCATTTATTGCCTATTTAATATTAAAAAAAGAAGAAAAATATAATTTAATAATTCAATATTTAAAATTATCCCTTTCTATATTTGGTATTATTTTAACTACATCAAGAGGCTCATATATATTGCTTTTAGTTGAATTATTTGTAATAGCTTTAGTTATTACATATAAATCAAAATATAGAAAAATTTATTTTAGATTATTAATATCTATAATATCTTTATTAATTTTAGGATTTATTGCATCCCTATTTATAGATCCAATACGTAATAAAATATTTGGTATATATAATAAAATATTTGATAACGGCCTAAATGGTAATGGTAGATTAGAATTATATGATGATGCAATGCATCTTGTTAAAACTAATCCATTTACATTTATATTTGGTGCTGGTATTACTGCAGATATTCGTGATACACTTGCAGCGCAGTATAGTACTGTAAATACCGGTATGCAAGTATTCCATTCAACATATTATGAAACAATTGTAATTGGTGGTTTTTTGGGAGTTGTTACACTCTTTTTCCATATTAAACAAAAACATAATAATCCACTATATATTAATGATGATAAATTTTATTCATGCTTATTAATATCATATATCATACTTGATGTATATGGTTTAATAGATAACACATATTATATGTATTATTATATGATTCCACTAATGATTGTATTTTCTGTTGTTGATTTTAATAAAACAGAGAAAAATGTTTCTCCTTACGGTATAAAGGAGGTATATAATGTATAATTTATGTTATGTAATAAATAAAAATTATATTGGTGTTTTTAAAGTATCTATTTTATCACTACTTAAAAATAATAAAGAAAAATATTTAATTCATATGCTATCTAATGACTTAGATGAATTTGATAAATTAAACTTATCTAATTTTTTAAAAGAATTTAATACAGAAATTAAATATTATCAAATAGATGATAATATCTTTAAAAACTTACCAAAGATGGGATATGACAATTCATATACAGCATATTATAAAGTCTTAATTCCATATATTTTAAAAGACTTAGATAACCTCCTATACTTAGATTGTGATATCATAGTTAAAAATGGCTTAAAAGAAATATTTGAATTAAATCATAATCACTTTTTAAGTGCTTCAAGTGATTTAAGATTAAATAAAAAAAGAAAAGAACATAAAAAATTAATAATAGGTGATGATTCTATTACTTATTTTAATTCAGGTGTCATGTATTTTGATTACAAATACAAAAATGAAATACCTGATATGAATAAATTATTAGATTATTTAGTTAGTAATAAAGAAGATATTATATTTCATGATCAAGATATCTTAAATCATTTTTTTGCTAAAAATTATGATTTACTTGATGAAAAATATAATTACGCAACAACTTATAAAGATATATCTGATATGTTATTAAAAAAAGGCTTAAAAAAAGCAGTAGTAATCCATTATGCTAACTGGAAGCCATGGTCAGATGATTATATCGGTAAAGCTTATAGATTATATAAAAAATATTATAAGATGTTAAAAAATGATAAAGATGTATCTTTTTTAAAGAAAAGAAAATTAATTAAAATGATTAAAAAGATATTAAAATATTTGAGGTAATATATGAAAAATATCTTAATTGACGGAAGCTTTGTTGAAAAGAATGTAACAGGAGTCCAAAGATTTTGTTGGGAAATATTAAAAAATATTGTTAAATATGAAGATATGAAATTCTATATTTTAATACCTAAATCTACTGATATAAAAAAATTAGATGGTATTAATAACTTAGAAATTATTCAAGAAGGAAAGAAGAATAATAAATATTTTCAATTCCATACATTATCTAAGGTAGCTAAAAGATTAAAGGCAGATGTACTTTGTATGTCTAATTTTACTCCGATGTTTAAAAAGGATTATTTAGTATTACATGATGTTACATTTTTAGATAAAGATGGCCATAATAGATTTTTATGGGCATTAGCTTATAGATTTTTTGTTGGATTTAGATTTAATAAGCATAAAAATATAATGACTGTATCTGAATTTTCTAAATCTAGAATAGATTATCATTATAAAAAATATGATGTAAATAAAATCAAGGTTGTAGGTACAGGTGGAGATCACTTTAAATACCTAAATTCAAAAAAACCTGATGTAATAAAGGATAATGAAAAATATTATTTATCAGTAGGTTCAACTACACCTAATAAAAATTTTAAATATGTAATTGAGCTTGCTAAAAGAAATCCAGATAAATTATTTATTATTACAGGAAGAATTGATGATAATATGAAAGAATATGTTAATTCTTTAAAAAATATGCGATTATCAGGATATTTAGAAAATGAAGAATTAAAATATTTATATGAAAACTGTGAAGCATTTATCCTTCCATCTACATATGAAGGATTTGGCTTACCTCCACTTGAGGCTATATTTTGTGGATGCAAAAAAATATGCTTATCAACAATTGATGTATTTAAAGAAGTATATGGTAAATCAGCTAATTATTTAGATCCTAATGATTATATAAATTTAATAGATTTAAATAATTTAAAAGAAATTAGTGAAGAAGAAAGAAAAAGATTAACTGAAACTTATAACTGGGAAAATATAACTAAAAATGTTTATGAAGTTATTAAGGGGTGATTTTAATGATCATAAGAAGTAAAACACCACTACGTTTAGGCTTAGCTGGTGGTGGAACTGATGTATCACCATTTTGTGATTTATATGGTGGTTGTGTCTTAAATGTAACAATCAATATGTATTCATATTGTACAATTATACCTAAAAATGATGGTAAAATTACATTTATCGCACCAGATAGAGATGTTAAATTAACAATTGATTCAAAAGCTAAAATTGATATCGATGAAAAATTACCACTACACTGTGGTATTTATAATAGAATTGTAAAGGATTTTAATAATAATATACCTTTATCTTTTGAAATGACTACATATAGTGACGCACCTGCAGGCTCTGGTCTTGGTACATCATCAACTATGGTAGTAACTATTATTAAGGCATTCCAAGAATGGCTAAACCTACCTTTAGGTGAATATGATACAGCAAGACTCGCATTTGATATCGAAAGAATCGATTTAGGCTTTTCAGGTGGTAAGCAAGATCAATATGCGGCAACATTTGGTGGCCTAAATTATATGGAATTTTATAAAGATAATAAAGTAATTGTAAATCCATTAAGAATGAAAAAATGGATTAAAAATGAAATTGAAAATTCTTTAGTTTTATTCTATACAGGTACATCTAGAGATAGTGGTAAGATTATTGATGAACAAAAGAAGGCAACAACTAATCAAAAATCACTTGATGCGATGTTTGAAATTAAAAAACAAACTGAATTAATGAAAGAAGCAGTCCTAAAAGGTGATTTTGACGCAATTGCAAATTCGCTTCACCAAAACTGGCTAGCTAAGAAAAAAACATCAGCTGTTATATCAAATTCAAATATTGAAGATACATATAATTTTATATTATCTCATGGTGGTAAGGCTGCCAAAATATCAGGAGCTGGTGGCGGTGGATTCATGATGATTTGGTGTGATCCTAAAAATCGTTATGAATTAATTAGAGCCCTTAAAAAAAGACAGGAAGGAAAAACTAAGGTTGTTACATTTGTAGAAAATGGAGCCCAAGCCTGGACAATTTATGATGAAGACTAATTATAAATATGTAGAAGAATTAATAAATAGATATCCTAATTTAAAAGATATTAAAGATGATATTATTGAATCTATCGATTTATTAATTAAAATGTATAAAAATGGTGGCAAATTATTAATATGTGGTAATGGTGGTTCAGCATCTGATAGCCAACATATAGTTGGTGAGCTTATGAAATCATTTATTAAAAAAAGAAGCTTACCTGAAGATTTAAAATTAAAAATTAATGATGATGAAATATCTGATAAATTAGAAATGGGCCTACCTGCCATTTCTTTAATGTCAGAATTAGCATTCCAAACTGCATTTCAAAATGATAAAGAACCTAAATTATCATTCGCACAAGGTGTCTTATCTTTAGGAAAAAGTGGAGATACCTTACTTTGTATTTCAACATCAGGTAATTCAAAAAATTGTGTATATGCAGCTAAAGTAGCAAAAGCTATAAATTTAAATGTAATATCTTTAACTGGTGCTAAAGATAGCTTACTTAAAGAATTATCTAATATAACAATAAAGGCACCAGAATTAAAAACTTATAAAATACAAGAATTACATCTACCTATATATCATGCGATATGCTTAGAATTAGAAGATGAATTCTTTTAAAAAGGTGAATTATGGAAGCAATTATCCTTGCAGGTGGCTTTGGTACTAGACTTAAAAGTGTCGTATCAGACCTACCTAAGCCAATGGCAGATGTTTGTGGTATGCCATTTTTAAATTATATATTAGATGAATTAAATTATTATGGCTTTACAAAAGCCATTTTATGCGTTTCTTATCTAAAAGAAAAAATAATGGATTATTATAAAAATAAATATAAAAATATTGAAATAATCTATTCAATTGAAACAGAACCACTTGGTACAGGTGGAGCTATTAAGCAAGCCCTAAATTATGTAACTGACGACTATGTATTTACATTTAACGGCGATACAATGTTTAAAATTGATCTTTTAGAGATGTCTAAATTAAACCATATCGCTATCGCTACAAAATATATGGAAAATTTTTCAAGATATGGTGAAGTTAAAATATCAAATGATGATATTATCACTTCATTTGAAGAAAAAAAAGAAGTATTAAAAGGCTATATTAACGCAGGAATTTATTATATTCCTAAAAATATCTTTTCTGGCTTTAATTTAGATAAGAAATTTTCAATTGAAAATGATTTTTTCCAAAAATATATGTCTAAATTAAATATTTTAGCATATAAAAGTGATAATTATTTTATTGATATAGGAATTCCTGAAGATTATAAAAAGGTTCAAGATGACTTAAAAAAGAAAAAAGCTTTATTTTTAGATCGTGATGGAATCATTAATATTGATTATGGTCATGTCTATAAAATTGAAGATTTTAAATTCACTGATTTTATAATTCCATTTGTAAAAAAATATTATGATTTAGGATATTTAATTGTAGTAATTACTAATCAAGCAGGTATCGCTAAAGGACTATACACAAAAGATGATTATTTAAAATTAAATGATTATATGATAAATGAATTTAAAAAGAAGGGTATAGAGATTACAAAAACTTATTATTGTCCTCATAAGGATAGTGATAATTGTAATTGTAGAAAGCCAAAACCTGGAATGTATTTAAAGGCTATACATGATTTAAATATAGATCCTGATGCATCAATTTCAATTGGTGATAAAATGTCTGATTTAATTGCTTCACATGAAGCAGGAATTAAAACAATTTATTATAAACAAACAAATTATGAAAAAGAAAAATTAAATTTTGAATATACGGAGATTTAATATTATGCAAAAAATATTACATATTCCTAATTATTTTCCACCTCATATTGGGGGAATTGAAATGACTGCAAATGACATAGTAAATTCATTAAAAGGAAAATATGAACAAAAAGTTATATGCTTTAGTGGCGAAAAAGAATCTAGGGTAGATAATATAGATGGCACAGAAATTTATAGATGCGGTGAATCTATAAAAATATTAAGCCAATCAATATCATTTAATTATAAAAAAACATTAAAAAAGCTAATGGAAGAATATAAGCCTGATATTGTTATATTTCACTACCCTAATCCATTTGTTGCTAGATTACTTTTAAAATATCGTAAATGTGATTTTAAATTAATTTTATATTGGCATATGGATATAACTAAACAAAAATTTATTAGAAAATTCTTTGAACATCAAAATAAATTATTATTAGAATATGCATATAAAATTGTATCTACATCACCTAATTATATTAAAGGAAGTAAATATTTATTAAAATATGAAAATAAAGTTACACCAATTCCTTCATGTATTAATGAAAAAAGATTAGAATATAATGACATAAATTTAAATAAGGCAAATGAAATTAAAAATAAATATAGTGGTAAAACTATATTATTTGCTTTTGGTCGTCATGTAAAATATAAAGGATTAGAATATTTAATTGAAGCTAAAAAGCTTATGTCAGATAAATATGTACTTTTAATTGGTGGTGCTGGTAAATTAACAAATGAATTAAAATTAAAAGCTAAAGATGATAAAAATATTATATTTTTAGGTAAGATATCAGATGATGATTTAAAATCTTATTTTTTAGCTTGTGATATCTTTTGTTTTCCATCAATTACTAAAAACGAAGGCTTTGGCTTAGGCTTAGCTGAGGCGATGTATTATGAAAAACCTGTTGTAACATTTACAATTGAAGGTTCTGGTGTAAATTTTGTTTCAATCAATAATTTAACAGGACTAGAAGTAGAAAATAGAAATGTTATAAAATATAAAGAAGCAATTGAAAGAATTAATAATGATAATAATTTAAAAGAATATTTAGCTAAAAATGCTAAATTAAGAGTAGAAGAAAATTTCACATATGAAATTTATAATAAAAGAATAAACGAATTCTTTAATAATTTATAGGAGGTTATCATGATTCCTAAAATAATTCATGCCTGTTGGCTTGGAAAAAAAGAAATGCCAGAGGATCAAAAAGAATATGTTAGACGCTGGCATGAAATAATGCCTGATTATGAAATAATTATATGGGATGATGAAAAATTTAGTAAATATTTAGATGATTCTAATTTTGTTAAAGTATCTTTAGAGAAGAAAAAATACGGATTTTTATCAGATTATTTTAGATTTACAGTCTTATATGAATTTGGTGGTATATATATTGATACAGATGTTGAAATATTTAAACCACTTGATGAATTTTTAAATTGTGATATGTTTATGGGCTTTATCTTTGATACATCTATTGGTACAGCCCTATTTGGTACTAAGCCTAAAAATCCATTAATGCTTGAATGGCTAGATATTTTAAAGAAGGATTTTGATAGACTTGGTGATTTTACAGTATCAAATGACTGGATTACTAAATATTTTTTAGACCACTATGATGATTTTTTACTTAATGGCAAGCGTCAAAGCTTAAAATGTGGTATTGAAATATATCCAAAGGATTATTTTGAAAGATATCAATTAAATAAGAAAAAGCCTGGTGGATATGCAGAACATCACTGTGCTGGATCTTGGAATGATAATAAAGTACCTACATGGAAAAAAATCTTAAAAAAGATTTTACCACGTAAGCTTGTAAGCTATTTAGGTCATAAGCAATTTATTAAAAAAACACCATATTATAGTGTCTATTTAAAGCATAAAAAGGTGAAAAAATGAAAATATTTGTTGTAGCACATAAAAAAAGTGA
>CADBQV010000130.1 GCA_902796895.1 uncultured Erysipelotrichaceae bacterium
AGGATTCTTGCGTCAGTTCCTTCAGTAAATACGATAGTCTTTCTTGAATTTTTTAAATTTGCAAGTAGTTTATCAAACATACCCATAATATATTTCCTCCAATTATTTTTATTTATGACATTTAAGTCATAAGTATTATATCACAAACATATTTCATTTGAAATATTAAATAATATTTTTTATTATTTATGATTATTTAAATGATAAATTATTTTTTCAAATTACACACAGATATAAATTACCAAATTATTTAAGTTTTATTATGCTTCCAGTTTTTGGAACAATCTTTAAATAATTAGAATATTTATATCCATTCAGTAAGCATAATAATATTGTAATTACTCCTCCATGAGTAACTAATAATATTTTCTTACCTTTATTATTTTTAATTAAATTTATAAATGCTTTTGATACTCTATTGTAAAAATCATTAGGTGATTCACCATTTGGATATTTTTCATCCATTTTTAGTGATGAAAAATATAAACCAGGATATTTATTATTAAATTCTTCTAATGTTAAATTTCTTAAATCACCATTATTTATTTCGCAAAAGTTAGAATCATAAGTAATATCCATATTTAATTTCTCATTTAGAATTTTAGAGGTTTCTATACATCTATTTAAATCACTAGATATAAATAAATCATAATTATCATCAATTTCATTTTTTAAATTATTAATTTGGACAATTCCTTCTTCAATTAAATGATTGTCTGACCATCCACCTAGTTTATTCTTTTCATCTTGTCCGTGTCTAACTAAATGAATTTCAATGTCATATTCTTTTAAATCTATTTTATTTTCAAATTCTAATTTATTAAATATCTCATAAACAGCATTTTTACACATTTCAAAATTAATCTTCAAAGCAAATTTATGCTTTTTTTGATAATTATCGTATAACTCTTTAATTCTTATAGAACTAAATACATTTTTTAAAACAAACTCAATATATTCCTTTTCATAACTAGTTCCTCTAAGATTAAATGTATTAATAATTGAAGAATTTAATACAAAAGAATCATATTTTTGACTACTATATAGAAATAAATCTAATAAATCTTTAGATCTAGAATTATTAATACCTTTTGAAATTAAAGTTTCAAGCTTTTCAGCTATACATGTTTCGATAGGATATGACAACAATTCGCATTCATAATCCTTAAATTTTAAATAGTATTTATAATTAAGTGGATAAGGTGTAACAACATCTCCAAAACCAATGTCAATTCCAAAAATCTTTTTTATATTATAGAATCTAGCTTCAATTTTTACAGTCTTTCCACCATACTTCGTTTCAGCAGTAATATCACTTACGCTTATAGGCTTTAGCAAAATTGAACTATCAGATACATCGCATATTTCATTTATGGATTGATATATTTCTTCATTTGATAAATCACTTCCTATTAATTTAAAATCAATATCCATTGTACTTCTTGAATTAATTCCTATAATTGATTGTAGGTAAAAACCACCTTTTAATACAAACTTATTTTTATATTCACTTTTAGAGAGTCTTTCTAAAAATTCATCAAAAAATAATATATCCCAAGCCGCTTGGACATCAATATTGTTTTCTTTAGATATTATTCTTACTTTAGTTTTTACCTTATCTAGTTCCATGCGACCACCTCAAAAACATTTTTAACTTTTTCTATAATACCAAGTTTACTGGCATAATCATAAAGCTTATCAAGATTTAGATATTCTTTTTTATAAGTATTAATTGCATATACTCTATCCTCGTAATCATAATTATCAGGTCTTATGAATAAATCACAGATACATCTTTCTTTATCATAGCATCTAACCTTATTTCCAAATGGTGTTTCTACCATTGTAATTCCTAAATAAAACGTATCTTTTCGAGTTTGCTTGATTGTATATTCTCCTAATTTAGGAATATTCACTCCATAAGCAATTGATACTTCTTTTTCTGGGCTTTGCTTGTTTGATAGACCATTTAGAAAAATTGCTGTATCACCAGAATATACAATATTTGAATATTTTAGATTATTAATATAATATTCGTCTTCGATACCCTGTTTGGTAATATATATACCTCTTTCAACTTTAAAAAGATCTTCAGATATTACAAGTCTATGAATATATGAAGTATATATACCATTCTCTTTTATTAAATTTGGCGTAAGATATCCATTATTTTGATTTGCAAGTTTAATTATACCTTCAAGTTTCATAGCATTAATTGTTCCTTTCACACTGACATTTTACCATATTGTCAGTGTCATTGCAACATTTTTGAATAAAAATTAAAACAGGACATTATAGGTCCTGCTAAAATTTTAAACAACTAATTTTGTTCCATATTGTTATAAACTTCTTCAATTTCAGCTAATAAGTCATCATCAGTAATTAGGCTATATGAATTTTCA